>NZ_JAYGIA010000014.1:0-27116 GCF_034931165.1 Synechococcus sp. BA-124 BA4
CTGGAACGGTCGCGGCCGGTGCTCGGCCAGCATCACCTGCGACGGACCATGCGCCTGGCCAACCAGGAGGGCGCCTTCCGCTGCCGCCGCGGACCCCGCCCTGGCGAGGCCACGGGACGGCCGGTGCTGATCGTCGACGACATCCTGACCAGCGGAGCCACAGGGTGCAGCGCCGCCCTGGCCCTGGAAACGGTCGGCTGGCCGGTGGTGGGCATGGTCTGCCTGGCCCGCACCCACCCGGGCCGATCCCGCAGCGGGCCGTGATCTAAGATCACATCGTCGCTTCTGCGACGGGCCGGGATAGCTCAGTTGGTAGAGCAGGCGACTGAAAATCGCCGTGTCCCCAGTTCAAATCTGGGTCCTGGCATTGCGTGCGGACTGTGCTGCAGACCATCACCATGCCCCAGCCGCCTTCAGCCTCCAGCCAGATCTTCAACAACGCCGACAGCTTCGCCCAGGCCTTCGATGAAGCCTGGCAGGCCCACAGCCAGCGGGATCCGTCCCACGGTCTGTCGGCCGCGGAAAAGCTTGAGGCCATTCTCGGCACCGTGGCCGACCACCCCTTCGCCCAGGACGATCCAGCCACGGCCCGCCAGGTGGGGGCCTTCCGGATCCGCCTGCTGGACCTCTAGGTTTCGCCCCATGAGCAGCTCCCTTGCCCGCCTCATCCAGCAGCTGAGCGCTGGCTTCAGCAACCAGGCCCAGGCCTTCGACAATCCACCCCTCTACGCCCACATCCTGGTGAAGTTCCGGCCGCTGCCCCAGCTGGCCCCGGGCTCTTTGCTGCTTGAACAGACCTACGCCATCACCCCAGGCGCCCCCTACCGGATCCGGGTGCTCCGGGCCGAACAGCGCGACGGCCAGATGATCATCCACAACCAGGCCCTGCGCGACGAGCAGCGTTTCTGGGGCGCCATCGAAGACGAAGGACGACGCCAGTCGATCGAGGCCGCTGATCTGCTTCCCCTTGAAGGCTGCACCTACGTGGTGAAGGAGGTGGGCGAAGGCTTCACCGGCGAGGTGGAACCCGGTTGTCGCTGCCTCGTGGAGCGCAAGGGCAGCATGGCCTACCTGGTGAGCAGCTTCGAGATCGACCCCCGTGGCATGCGCACCATCGACCGGGGCCACGATCCGGCCACCCATGAGCAGCTGTGGGGATCGTTGGCCGGTCCGTTTGAATTCGAGCGCACCCACGACTACCAGGGCGACATCCCCCCCTCCTGGTTGGAGAACTGACGGCCCTGGCCAGGGAGACGTCCCGGGGCCCGCTCAGCCGGCGATCAGTTCGTCCATGAAGGGCTGCTCTTCCTCGTCGAGGAAAGGGTCAGTGTCCTCGGGGCCCAGATCGAAGCTTGCCTCCTCGCTCAAGGAGCCCGGCAGCTCCTGCTGCAGCGCCGGCGGCTGCACCGCCTGCAGATGGCGGGACCCCCCGCTGCGATCCAGCCCCCGAAGCGCCGCTTCGATCCTGGCCAGTCGCTCTTCGGTGTCACCCAGCCGCTGATCCATGGCCACACCATGGGCCGCCTCCAGGCCGGCGGCCTGCTGCAACCGTTCGCCGATCCGCTCGTCCTGGCCCTCCAGCCGTTCCTCAAGCTCCAGCAGGCGGTAGGTGAGCGCTTCGGCAACCTGGGAGAGGACCTGCAGCTGGTCGGCCAACCGCAGGGAGGCGTCCTCGGACAGGGGCACAACAGCAGTCATGACGGCACCGGGATGATGGCCGGATGGTATCGGTGTGGTGCCAGTCCGCCAGGGGCATGCCTGCGCACTTTGACGGGAAGGGGCCATGGGCCTGGAGCCACGCTGTAATGTTGCTGGTATGATTCCGGCAACAGTTTTTGGGAGAGCCACAAGCTCTAAATCAGTTCCACATCGTTGTCTGTGGAAGGAGCATCTCAGTCTGGCGAGTTTCGCGGCAGTAGCCAAACTCCTAGACCCACTAGTAGAGCTCCATAGTCCCCGTCCCAGTCTCCCAGCGCCAATGCCCCAGCGGAGGTCTCCTGACGTTTCGCACCCCGCAAGTACGACGGACTGATCAAGCTCAACGCCAAACAACCGTTGGGACGCAGACCTCAGAAGAAGGCCAACATCCTCGATTGCCCCACGGCCCTCCAACGGGAAGGTCAAGAAGCCAAAATAATTTGCTGCATCGACAGCGGCAGCCGAGGATCAGACCAGCCTGAGGATTCACAGGAAAGCTGACCCAACGGCCCGAGACAGACGAATCAACCGTGCTCGCCAGGGGCTCCTGAGGATGAACGGCATGGACAACATGGACGATTCTCTCGCGGTGGAGCTGGTCAAAGATGGACTCGTTGCGGCACCGCCCACCTCACGAAATCCGGCATTTCCAGGGGCAGGGCCAGGACCAAGGGATGTATTCATGGCCCACGGCATTCTCGCCGACAGTCAGAAGATTCGCTCTGAAGGCCAACCTTGGCCGCCCCCTTGGGCCTGATCCGATGGCCTGGATCTGGCTCTACCACCCTCAAGACTGGACCTGCAAACCAACCGCTGCTGGCGTAGGGGGTAAAGCAACTGCGGCCAAGGGGTTGAACAGGGAATGACCGTTTGTTAAGCCCCCCCATCCTGTGCGGGGGGGGGGAGGCAACAATGGTGTGGTCTTCGGGATAGAGCCCGGTCCCAGCCAGGTTCTTACCGATTGACCGAAGAAGCTCCAAGACCTTCTAGGCATGCCCTGTCAGGTCTGAGCCTTCGACCCCTTACCCCACCCAACTCCCGACTTCGAACGTCGAGAACCGGAGCAAATTCAATGTTCGACGCCTTCACTAAAGTCGTTGCCCAAGCGGATGCCCGCGGCGAATTCCTCAACGCCGGTCAGATCGACGCCTTGGCGTCAGTCGTCGCTGACAGCAACAAGCGCATGGACGCGGTCAACCGGATCACATCCAACGCGTCCAAGATCGTTGCCAATGCGGCCCGTGATCTCTTCGCTCAGCAACCTTCGCTAATCGCCCCAGGCGGCAACGCTTACACCAGCCGCCGCATGGCAGCGTGCCTGCGCGACATGGAGATCATCCTCCGCTACATCACTTACTCCGTCTTCAACGGAGACGCATCCGTTCTTGAAGATCGGTGCCTCAATGGCCTGCGGGAAACCTATCAAGCCCTTGGCACACCTGGAGCATCTGTGGCTGAAGGCGTGCGGAAAATGAAGGATGCTGCCATTGCCATCGCGAACGATCGCAGCGGCATCACCTCCGGAGACTGCTCTGCACTGATATCTGAAATCGGCACCTACTTTGATCGCGCCGCAGCCTCGGTAGCCTAAAACTCTCTCATTTTTCTTACACCCTTCCTTCCACCCAACCTGGATCTCATGAAGACCCCGCTCACCGAGGCCGTATCAGCAGCCGATTCTCAAGGACGATTCCTCAGCAACACGGAAATCAATGCGGCCTTCGGGCGATTCACCCGGGCCAAAGCTGCCTTGGAAGCGGCCAAAGGCTTGACGGCCAAAGCCGATTCCTTGGTGAACGGCGCCGCCCAGGCCGTCTACAGCAAGTTCCCCTACACAACCCAGATGCAGGGGGCGACCTATGCTGCCGACCAACGAGGCAAAGACAAGTGTGCCCGTGACATCGGGTACTATCTGCGCATGGTAACCTACTGTCTCGTGGCTGGTGGAACTGGTCCGATGGACGAGTATCTGATCGCGGGGATTGACGAAATCAACCGGACGTTTGAACTGTCCCCATCCTGGTACGTTGAAGCTCTTGGCTACATCAAGGCCAACCACGGCTTGAGTGGCGAACAGGCAACCGAGGCCAACAACTACATTGACTACGCCATCAACGCTCTGATCTGAGGTATCACTTCCGCCCTCCGCATCACTGACGGCCGTAGCACATGGCAACAGCCCGAATCAGGGGCTCCTCTGGGAGCCCCTTTTTGCTGTCATGATCGTCACCCTGCAGGGCAGGAGGTCAGTTCGGGCTGGATGCGGGTGCATCAATGCAAGTTGCCTGCAGGCGAGAATACCTGCCCATGAAGTTTTCTGTAAGTCGCCCAATTAAATGGCTGTGGCGCAGGAGGGGTGATGGACAATAGCTCAAAGCTCACATGGATTTAATGGTATTGCCCCTGCTTCAGATCAGCCCCCTCACCATGAATGCCAGAGTCAACAGCTTCGCAGTAGACAGCGAGGGGTGCAGCCGAACGTCCAGAGTCACCAAGCGCTCGGGTGACCAGCGGGATCTCGACATCCAGATTGATCAGGCCTACCGACAGATCTTTTTCCATGCCTTCAAGGTCGACCGGGATCCGATGCTGGAATCACAGCTACGTGCTGGGCAGATTACAATCCGGGACTTTGTTCGTGGCCTACTGCTCTCTGGTAAATTTCGAAGTGACTTTTACCGCTGCAACAGCAATTACCGAATCGTCGAGCAGCTTATCGGCAGGGTGCTGGGGAGGCCCGTCAATGGCGAAAGGGAGAAGATCGCCTACTCCATCCTGATCGCTCAGCAGGGTCTGCCTGCCTTGGTGGATATCCTTCTGGATTCCGAGGAGTATCTGCAGGCCTTCGGCTACGACACGGTGCCCTTTCAGCGCTCCCGTGTGCTTCCCGGCAAGTCCGTGGGGACGATGCCGTTCAACCAGCAGGCCCCCCGATACAGCACCTACTGGCGGGATATCACCGCCATGAGGGCACCCGCGAAAGCGGACATGTGGCAAAACGCCATGATCGCCCCACGACCCGCCTGGCTGGTGAACGCACCGGCTCCCTGGGCTCGCAAGCTCTGGCAGAACACCGTGACGGCCGGTGGCTTCGCGCTAACAGGCTTGGTGATCTGGATCGCCATCATCATGCTCAGCACAGCTGGCGGAGGCTGATTACTCTCCCTGGAAAGGCTTCCGATGACCGGGGGTTCATGGCGATAAAGGGAGCAGCCAGTCCAAGGTGCGGCCTATAAAGAAGCGCCAGGTGAAACTTATACAGTGGCCGAACCAACGGAGAGCAACATGGAAAACTCCTTTCAACAGCTCCTTTCCTTGCTGAAATCTTGCCAAGGGCAAGAAAATGTCTTGGTTGACAATTCCCAACCAGATCTTCGCCTGAATCTTGACCATGCAACGATTGATCTGTGGAACGCCTCATACGACCAAGCAGATGACACTCAAGCCAACCTTCTATTGGCGACGACAAGTTCCAGTGATCCCATAGAGGCAACGTCGTTGACCTGGGTGGTGGGTTCAGCGATACGGCACGTCTTAGTCAGTAGTCAGGAAGAGCTCCTTCAGCTCCTGAAATCCCTAGGGTTGGAGGCCTCATTGGCAGAGGCCGTCATCCATCATTGCCCAGGCATTGCCGGTGAAGCCATCTGGGCCTTGTACTACGAAAGACATGGGCATCTGGTAGCGTCCCCAGTACTCTCATCGGGGTTGGGTAAAGAGGTGTTGGCCAGCCTCTCTGCCGATCCATCTGAATGATCATCTGCTGAGTTTGGAACAAATGGATACGCATCTGCAACACATGATCGCCAAGGCACGGATTCTTGGCCTGGCCTTTGACACCACCCTACCCATCCACCTCCGTTCCATCATCCAGAGCGCTGATAACGAAGGCAGGCCCTTGAGTGAAACGGAACTCCAGACCATCTGCCAGTTTTCTTCCATTGATTCGGAACCCCTGTTTTCAATTCAGGAGCAAGCCTCAACCCTGGTGACAGCCGTCAAGCAAAAAATGCTGTTGGAGGATCCTCAGCTAGTCAAGCCAGGTGGTGCCTTGTATCCAGAAAGCCGCGCCGAGGCCTGCTGGCGCGACTGCTGGCATTTCCTTCGCATCGCTGTTTACGCCGCAGCAGCAGACCGAACGGTATTCACCCACCCCCCTGGTGTGGTTGGTATGGCAGAGCTGTACAGAGAATTGGCCGTTCCCATCGACAGCATGGCCCGAGCCTTGAGCTATCTACGCGAAACAGCAGTTGCTCTCTATTCATCGATAGGTGGAGGAAAGGATGTGTGGCGGCTTGACGCCTCCATGCGTCATCTAGAAGTCATGATGAATCAGTTTTCCAACAAGACAGCCATGGCAGAGGGACCTGCCCCATGATGTTTTGTTTCTGCAAGGTCAAGCACTGCTATCGGAGCGGTACCCGGTGATTTTCGGCAAGGTATCTTGGATGGGCAGACAGTTCCTTTCCCTTATCGGACCTGAGACCCCGTGCAAACCAGCCCTGCACTTGCGACCTGGGTGCCACCAGAATCCCTCACACCCTCAGGCCATCCCATCGGCCCTGCCTGCGACGCCCGTGGCGCTGATTGGGCTGGGCTCCATCTTGGCGATTCCGATCTCTCAGAAGCACGCCTTTGCCGAGTGGATCTGAGAGGAGCCGATTTGAGTGATTGCCAACTCGATGGTACCGATCTTCGCCTGGCGCGTTACGACAGTGCGACCAGATGGCCGGAAGATTTCGACTTCCGCAGCTCAGGGGCCGTGGGACCTCATGCAAGGTTAAGTGGCAGTTTCCTCAATAGTGCCGATCTCGCAGGCATGGACTTAAGTGGGGCCATATTGATGGGTGCCTATCTCAGCGGGGCTGATCTCAGTGGTGCGTGCCTCAGAGGCGCGCGATTGGCAGGAGCTGATCTACGACATGCTGTGCTGCGGAGCGCCCTCTGCGAAGGAGTAAGGTTCTCTGGTTGCCAACTGGATTTCGCAGATTTTCGCTCGGCTGTCCTGGTCGATGCAGATCTCTCCACGGCTGAATCCATCCGTGGTGCAGACTTCACAGGGGCTACCAATCTTGAGCTGATTCGTGAGGCCCTCCTGAGCAGGCCGTTCCGCGAACTTGACTGCTGGAATCCGCTGACACGCCGGGCCACCCGCGACAGCCTGAAGGTCTGAAATTCCTCTCCCGTACCCATGGACCATGACCCCACCACTGAAAGCACCCGGGTTGGGGTGGTGCTGCTGAACCTCGGAGGACCCGAGCGCATCCAGGACGTTGCCCCGTTCCTTTACAACCTGTTCTCCGATCCAGAGATCATCCGGCTACCGATCCCACTGCTGCAGAAACCCCTGGCCTGCCTGATCAGCACGCTACGCAGCGGCAAATCCATAGCCGCCTACCGCTCCATCGGAGGCGGTTCCCCCCTGCGCCGGATCACCGAACAACAGGCCCTTGAGCTGCAGAGTGAGCTCCGGGCCCGTGGGATCCAGGTCACAACCTACGTGGCCATGCGCTACTGGCATCCGTTCACAGAATCGGCCGTGGCGAACCTCAAAGCCGATCAGGTGGAGGAGGTGGTGGTCCTGCCGCTCTACCCTCACTTTTCGATTAGCACCAGCGGATCCAGCTTCCGTGAGCTGCAACGCCTGCGGCAGTCCGACCCGGACTTCGCGAAACTGCCGATCCGATGCATTCGCAGTTACTACAACGATGCCGGCTACGTGGGAGCCATGGCCGAGTTGATCGGCAAGGAAATCCAGGCCTGCCCTGACCCTTCCAGCGCCCAAGTTTTCTTCAGTGCCCACGGCGTTCCCGTGAGTTATGTGGAGGAGGCGGGTGATCCCTACCAGAGGGAAATCGAGGCCTGTGCTCAGCTGATCATGGAAAGGCTGGAGCGCGAGCTGGGCCACCCCAACCCCCACACCCTGGCCTACCAGAGCCGGGTCGGCCCGGTTGAGTGGCTGAGGCCATACACCGACGAGGCCCTGCGAGAGCTAGGCGCAGCCCATGTGGAGAACCTGGTGGTGGTTCCCATCAGCTTTGTGAGCGAACACATCGAGACCCTCGAGGAAATCGACATCGAGTACCGGGAGATTGCCAGCAAAGCCGGAATCAACAACTTTCAGCGCGTCCGGGCTCTCGACACCACCCCGGCTTTCATCCGAGCCCTTGCAGATCTGGTGCAGCGAGCCCTGGCGGGGCCGGAATTGACTCTCGACCAGGCCGCAGCGCTGCCGATCAAGGTGAAGCTCTACCCACAGCGGCAGTGGGACTGGGGATGGAACAGCAACTCCGAGGCCTGGAACGGGCGCCTGGCCATGTTGGGCTTCTCCGCCATCCTGCTGGAGCTGTGGAGCGGCCGGGGACCGCTCCACAGCTTTGGCCTACTGTGAAGAACAGTTACTTCATTTCAACGTATACTACATTTCATCGTTCCTGCTCCCACAGGACAGGAGGGAAACGATGGGCCGCGATGAATCATCCCCCTATGTGATTGAGCTTTGTTAAGCCTTCCACAGGTTCGAGTTCCCGGCATTTCAAAATGGCTCGGTTTCTACAGGCCTCCTTTCTCATGTCCTTTGGCCCCGCCTCGCTCCTGGGTGTAGAGAGATTTGACAGCCAACCTCCTCTAGAGCTGTTTCCTGGAGATTCAAGCGAGAAGAAAGATCAACTGATTGTCGCCGTCTACCGCCAGGTGCTTGGCAACGCCTATGTGATGGAGAGTGAGCGCCAGTTGGTCGCTGAATCCCAGTTCAAACTTGGAGAGCTCAGCCTTCGTGAGTTCATCCGCAGCATTGCCAAAAGCGATCTTTACCGAAGCCGCTTTTTCGATTCCTGCCCGCGCTACCGCTACATCGAACTTACCTTCCGGCACCTGCTCGGACGGGCTCCATCATCCTTCGATGAGATGCGTGCCCACGCCGAGAATCTGGACAGCAAGGGCTATGAAGCCGATATCGACAGCTTCATCGATTCGGAGGATTATCAGGACACATTTGGTGAATGGACAGTCCCCTATCACAGAGGCTGGAAAACGGAAAGTTGCAAGACCCTGCAGGAGTTCACCTGGAGCTTCCAGCTCCTACGAGGGGCCAGCAGCAGCAGCCTCAAAGGCAATCTCTCAGGCAAGTCTGCACGACTGGGGGGCAATGCCTATCTGAACCGGGCCATTCCCGTAGTGCCACCCTCTTCCATCGAAGCCCAGGGATGGAGCTTCCGGCCATCGGCCAATCTGCAGGACGCCCAGACTCGACTGGGCGTAGGCGCCGGGGAGGAAGGTCGCATCTTCCGAGTCGAGGTAACCTCCTATCGCGCCAATACGATTCGGCCCATTTCTCGATACAAGAAGTCGAATCGTACGTATTTTGTACCCTTCAACAAGCTGTCGGATATTTACAAGCAAATTCACCGCGAGGGCGGGGTCATCGCCAGCATAACTCCTAACTAGCCAACTCAGAACGAAGAAATCACAGCAGCATCCTTCAGCCTTCCCTTACCAACTCCCACCATGACTTCCCAGTCTGCAGCCCTGAGCTTCGGAGCAACGCCCCTTCTCGATGAGCCTATTTCGTACAAGCCCGGCGCCGATGAAACCAGCCTCAATCTCACAATCAGCGCTTGCTACCGGCATGTTTTCGGCAACACCATGCCCATGGAGAGCGAGCGTTTGGGCTCAGCCGAATCCCGGCTTCGCAACGGCTCGATCTCCGTTCGCGAATTCGTTCGACTGCTGGCAAAATCCCCTTTCTATCGTTCACGTTTCTACGAAGTCGTCGCCCCTCACCGGAGCGTAGAACTCGCGATCAAACACATCCTGGGTCGCCCGCCCGTGGACGAAGCGGAGGTCAGCACCCATGTGGCGATGATCGCCAGCGAGGGATTTGAAGCGGACATCGACGCTCTGATCGATTCCGATGAGTACACAAATTCGTTTGGCGAGCACACAGCCCCCCATATCTGCGCTTGGAACAGCCCTGCCGGAGCACCCCAAGCCTCCTTCAACCGAATTGCCGCCCTTGAGCAGAATTTCGCGGGCAGTGACAGCGCAATCGGCTCCCGGAGCCAGTTGCTCTACAGCCTCGCCAAGAGTCAACCCCTGAACATCCGTGTTCCGGTTCAGGTTTACCGGTCCCAAGCCGGAACTGGGGCTGCGTTCTCCGGAGCAAAACAAGGAGCATTTGTCCCTGTCCGACGAACCACCAGCGATGGTGGAGATTCCTCCCGTCTCCGTGGAGACCTCTATGTGGGATTCGGGCTTGGCCAGCGCAGTCAGGAAGTGTTCCAGCGCAGTCCTGGAGACACGGCCGATCAGCTTCAGGCTCTGATCCGTGCCGCCTACCGGCAGGTGATGGGCAATCCCCACCTGATGGAAAGCGAGCGGGTGCTCACTTCGGAAAGCAAGTTCATCGAGGGCTACCTGAGCACGCGCGAGTTCATCAGGGCGATCGCCTGCTCCCCGGAATACCGCCGCCGCTTCTTTGAAAGCAACGCGCCCTACCGCTTCGTGGAGCTCAACTTCAAGCACCTGCTCGGCCGCGCCCCCAACTCCCAAGCGGAAGTGAGTGAGCACATCCGCCGTTTGGCCGTGGACGGGTATGAAGCTGAAGTCAGCAGCTACGTCGATAGCACCGAATATCAGACATTCTTCGGTGAAGACGCGGTGCCCTTCCCCCGTATCCAGACGGAGAATGGGCGCGATCAGATCGGCTTCAACCGCCACCTCTCTCTGGTTCAGGGCTATTCGAGCAGCGACAGCATTCAAGCTTCTTCGACCCTGGTGAATTCACTGGCTGCCAAAGCGCTACCTGCCGGCTGGAGCACCACAACCGTGCGCATCAATCGCTCGAGCGTCTTCAGTGGTTCGGTCGATCCCACCACCAAGCGCTACAGGATCGTTGTCAATGCCCAACCGGCCGGCGGGCGTCAGCGCACGCCCAATGCCAGTTATCTGGTCTCCGGTAAAGACATGACCACTCAGCTCGGCTACATCCATCGACGCGGCGGCCGGATCGTCTCGATTACCGAAGTGGCCTGAGATCCTCGGCACACCCGACGCGCCGCCTCCAACCCATTTCTTTTTCTCCCGTCTTCAACACAATTTTCTTTCGCCATGCCAGAGACTGCCACCCAGAAAACCAGCTCAGTCCAAGACTTTGCCCACGTACAGTCAGTACTCCGATCGGCATACCACCAGGTCTTCGGCAATGCCCATCTGATGGAAGAAGAGCGAGTTGCCACTGCAGAGAGCCTCTTTCTCCAGGGCGACTTCACTGTCCAGGGTCTGGTCTCGGCCCTTGCTTGTTCTGATACCTATCGTCGACTCTTTCTGGACAAGAATGGACCCTATCGTTTCGTTGAGCTTAACTTCAAGCATCTTCTCGGACGCGCTCCGAGGGATCAAGCGGAAGTCAGCGAACATGTCCAGCGGCTAGCGGCCGAAGGCTATGAGGCAGAAATTTCCAGTTACGTCTACTCCCCAGAGTATGTGGAGGCCTTTGGCTTCGACACGGTTCCCCACTGGCGCACCACCACAACCCTGACTGGCGAGAGCAACCTCAACTATGTGCGTTCCCTCAAGCTGCAGGGTGGCCGTGCATCCTTTGATGGAACCTCCGCCCCCAAGCTTCAAGTCAGCCTTGCCACCGGAGAGGCCCCTCGCGTCATCAGCCGAGGAGGCCGGGGCGGTAGCTCCAGCCGTAACGACCGTCGCTATCGCATCTCCTGGACCACCGCCTCTCCGACCGGTTTGAACCGACGTGCCGCGCAGGTCTCCACCGTGCCGTACAGCAGCCTGACGGCGACCCTGCAAAGCCTCCAACGCAGGGGAGCCGCGATACTTTCCGTTACAAATAGCTGATCACGCTGACCCCTCTCGATAAGATGGTGACTGGCTGTTTAGGGGTTACAACATCCCGTTTCGACGCCGGTCAGCATCCCTACTCTTTTCCCCGTCATTCCCTTCTTGTGGTCATGGAGCAACAGGTGAGCCGCCAACAAGCCCCCGCCCAGCGATACGCCTCGCACCAGGGCTCTGCCATTGACATGATGATCCATAGTCTCGTGACCATGGTTCAGGCCGGACGTACCAATCCAGCAAAAACGGATGGAGCCAGATTGTTCTTTCATGATCATTGATCATTTTGTTGAGCGGTCCCAAGGGAGTTGGCGATCCATGCGATCAGCCCATTCCCTTGCCTTTCGACAGTTTGAGGAGGTTTTGAGCGATATAAAAATCAAACTCCTATCGGCAGAAGATACTGCAGTTTTAAAATATCTTTCGGATCTATCGATTCCCTCAACCAGTATAACATCTCCATTCCAGATGACCTGGGAAGCGGATTCCGACTGGGAGCCGGAAGATCCGTCTGCCGTCAGCTCAGGAAGTTGCATGCTCATTCCAGTGCCCCTCACGGAGCGTGAGGGGAAGCTGCTCCGCAGTGTGGGCTATGCGGAAGCTGAGCCAGCCACATCAACCTATCAGTTTCTTGACGACGATACCTTCATCCTCCACACCAGCTACGGCCAATCCATTGCCGAAGAACGCATTTGGTTTGTCTCCGACCACGTCCGCTGTCGCTCCTCCGTTCTTCGTACGTCGGCTGGTTCCGGAGTCCTCCAAACATCGTTTGCCTCCGAAGTCCGAAGGATGCCAGCGGAGTGATGAATACCAGCAGAGTTCTGCACTTTGTGCATACACTTTCAGGACACTATAGCAATCACGATCAGGCTCAATTAGAGCCTTCCAGCTTTTCTCATATCCATATTTTTTTTCGTCCTCTCCCATGGAACGCTTTTCAGGGTCCCTGGTTTTACTCTGAGCAGAGCTACGACTACGATCCTTGGCGCCCCTATCGCCAAGGTATGCATCATTTGGTCGTTTTTGATGACCATATCTTGATGGAAAATTATGGCCTGCGGAGAGGATTACGTTGTGCTGGTGGAGGTTCGAGGCCTGAGTTGCTGAGCGGATTGGACAGGGAAGATCTGCTGGCTCGCCCAGGTTGCGCGATGGTATTCCGTGCGAAGAACAACGGCAGCTATGGCGGTGAGGTTGAGACTGGATGCCGCTGTCTGATTCCTCGAGACGGCCAGATGACCTACCTCGTCAGTGAAGTGGAGTTTGATGAGCATCACTGGACAAGCCGGGATCGTGGATTCGATCCCACCACCCATGCCCATCGCTGGGGCTCAGAGCATGGTCCGCTTCGCTTCACGCGCCTGGAACGGTACGGTGATCACCTCAATGCCGAATGGTTACGGAATGATTTGGCATGAGCAAGTTAAGTCCCAATAAACAACTTCAATCCTGGATTCGTACTCATCATCTCATCTGCCAGGGGACGGACTTTATCTTTGAAACTGTTGATCAGATGTTGATTGAACGTTTCGAATCATGTCTGAATGAGCTGGGTGGAAAGGTTCTTTCAGTCAAGGACGTCGGCCATTGGCCCATGGGTCCTCGCCGATCGTTCAAAATTCTCCGTGCTGTTGCGAGAGTTCCGCGACCGATGTGCAATGAAACCGTAAGCTATTGGGCTATCTATGGAAGCTCACAGACTCGCTATTCAGAGATCAGTACATAAGGACACTACCATGCTTCGTTTACACTCTACAAACAGGTCTGGATCGCTTGTGGAGAGAATCGCTGCCTTCTCGCCTGCATCAAGGACTGTACCTTCTTGGAGCAAGGTCTGATACGCCATCAGGGCCGCATATCTGCATTCCCAATTGGATTCCACTTCTGCCGCCATCAAGGTGTGCAGAAGTGGACGGAGCCTGGAGGGATTCACGCGCATCAGTGCAAGGATTCCAGCAGGACGGGACTTCAGAAACTGGGGCCTGCGATTGTGGATAGCAGATTCACACAGGTCTTCAACCTTAGTGTGCGCATCTCCCCAACTTCCAATCTGCCCAAACAAACGCAAGAAGAAGTAGTGAGCTCCGTAATCATTGTGAGCTTCCTCCAGCCATCGCTGTTCCAACAGTGGCCAGAGTTCAGGGACGACACCGGACGCAAGCGTTTGTAAGGCGAGATAGCAGCGACTGAAATCGGTACCGAAGAGCTCATCAATCAAAAAGGAGTTTTCGGGAATTTCCTCATAGCGATGCACCAGCGATACCGAATCAGGATGATCCCAGAGCAACCTGTCGATGGTTTCCAGGAGCGACAGATCATGGCAATGGGGCTCCGCTCCAGGCCACAGAAGCCGCAGGGCCCGCAGCCGGAACACCGGAGAGACCGGCGCTTCGAGGACGTGGCCGAGCAAGGGCACTGCCTCGGCATTGATGACATCCTGGATGGCCGACTGGCGATCCATCTGGTTCGGAAGGAACAGAAGCTCGGCCAGCTCGCTGATGCGCACGTTCTCCCCGTTCAAGGTGGCAACCGCCGCCAGGGCTGCTCCACGCACTCCAGGACTCTCATTATCCTGGAGTGCTGCGATCGCTGGCAGTGCGTTCTTCACCCCCAAGCCAGCCAGACTCTGGGCCAGAACCCGTCGGTTCTGATCAGGGTCTGCCAGCAAGGTGATCATCCGATTCTGGATGGCAGGATCCTGGCAACCAAGTTGCTGCAACGCCCAAGCCGCATTCTCAACGAGATAGGGATCCTTGCTGAAGAGGCAAACACCGATGGGGGCCAAGGCAGCGGTGCATCCAAGACGAGCCAGGACTTCCACAGCCTTTCGTTTGGCCAGACGCGTTGGCTGACTCTCGTCGTTCTCTTCGAGAAGATTCAGCAGGGCCTGCTCGGATCGCTCGCCCGGAAAATTAATCAAATGGGATGTTGCCATATAACGGTCGCTGCCAGACTCGAGCTGCTCAACGGGCAAGGCAAGGATACGCAAGGCCTCGTCCTGACTGAGGCCAGGATGAAGGTTGTCGAAGCGGTTGGCATTCGCCACGTTTTTCAGCATCGGCTCACGTCCCCCATCCTCCCATTCACAGTCTCCCATTCCTCGGTTCGACCCAGGCAAACCAATGATCTTATGTAGGATCGTTGCAAACTTGGCAGAGTTCAGTCAAGTTCGGCAGCATGCTGCCGTAAGAGAAGCTCGAAAAACCATGGGACCCGGTCTCTCCGACGCACTCGCCGTCAGTGTGTTTTCTTCAGGAATGCCCCAGCAGAGATCCACCAGAGTGCTCAGGGTTCCCGTGCGCAAGTTGAGCGCCATGATGAGCTGCTTGCATCAGCAGGGAGCCGTCGTCACCCATGTAGGGATGAGCACTGGGCAAGAGAACCCATCCGGATCCGTGGGATCTGACATGGCTCCAGCCAAGGCATCCGTTAAACGGAATAGCAGGAAAAAGCAAAATGGCCCATCCTGATTGTCGCTGCAGGCTTCACAAGGGATTCAGCCTCACCTCGAAAACCCCATCAGTTGGTCGGCCCGCCTTGAGAGCCTGCCAGTTGATGGCTTCGAGAAAACCCTCAGGGTCTGATGTCTCCACCACATCGACGCCCCAGAAGCCCTGTTCCAGTGGGGATCCAGGCCCAGGACGTGTGTCCTTCCTGCCACCGAGGGCCAGCAGCGCATGGCCAACGTCGTGACCCTTTTCATGACGCAGTCTGACCCAGGCCTCAAGAAGATCGCTGGCCAGGACGGGAGCATCGACAGCGCCTTCAATCCTGATCAACCAGTGGGGATGGGACAGGACTTCGGCCCTGATGGCGCTCCCACAGAGACGCAACAACCCAGCAGCGAGTTCCTGCCCCTCCCAGGGCGGAACGTTTCCCCCCTGGACCTGCAGATTGTGCGACAACAGGAAGGTGGTCATGGAACCTGGTGAAACCAGATCATGTTACGGGCGGCTTCCGCAAGTCTTTGCAAGACGGACTTGAGGGGAGAATGGGCGATGCCTTGCCCCGTAGCCTTGAGCAGCGAGCCCAGCGGCACTGCACCCCCATCGGCGACCAGTCTCACTGAGGCGGAAGCTAGCCTTCTGGCCGCCGAGCTGAAGCAGCAGCTTCGTTCCGGTGTGCGCCCCGAAGGAGATCAGGTCATGATCGAAAAGATGGTGGCTGGGCTTGGGGATCCTCGAGGCCTGATGCGGTTGACGTTCGCCGAAAGTCTTGGGGTGATCGGGACCGCAGCCGTTCCGGCCCTCTGCCACGCCCTGGGCACCCACGACAATGTGACCGTTCGGCGAGCAGCCGCAAAAACGCTGACGCTGATCGCATCTCCCGACGCTCTGCCTCACCTTCTAAAGGCACTCCTGAACGATGGTGACCCGGTGGTTCAGGGATCGGTGGTGGGTGCGATGGCAGCCACGGGGGAGCCTGCCGTGGAGGCTCTCATCGGCGTGCTTTCCAGCAGTGAAAGCAGTGCCATGCATCTGGGCCTGGCCAGTTGGGGGCTCTCCTTCGTTGGCGCCCAGGCTCCCGCTGCTTTGCGCAGAGCCGCTCGCTCGTCCCACAACGAGGTGAGAACAGCGGCCATTGCCGCGCTCGGCGAACAGATTCAAAGCCTCGACGACCAGGAAGCCAGGGGCCTTGTCATCGAGGCCCTTGGCGATTCCGCCCCCTTGGTGCGGGCGGAAGCCGCCACCCTGCTGGGAAAGCTTCACGATCCAATCTGGGCCTCACCCCTGCTGCAGCCTCTGCTTTGCGACAGCTCGGCTCAGGTGAGAAAGAACACAGCCCTTTCGCTCATGAAACTCAAAGCCGTTGACGCCATTGCGGCACTGGAATCCGCCGAGAGCTTAGAAACGAACCCGGAGGTGAAGCCGGTGCTTCAACTCTCCATCCGACAATTGCACAAGCATCAAGAGGATGACCTCGAAGGCTGACGCGCCCGCAGATCCTCCACCCTTACCAGCGCAGAATCCACGGATTCACGCACATAAGTATCGGTAGCTTCCGAGGTTGCAAGACTGACCAGACAGCCGGTGACATCCGGATGGTCGATGCTGGCCAGGGCATTGACTGCCGCCACCGCCTGGGCCTCGTTACGGCCTCGGCAGACCTGGATCAGCAGCGGCAGTGCCTGCTCCCCCACCTGGCCGAGGGCCATCACCGCTGCGATGCCAACCACCGGGGAGTCGTCCTGCAGGGCGGTCTCGAGGGCGGCCATGGCCTCGGAGGGGAAGACGATGCCGGGGACATTGGAGGCGATCTGGGCATAGGCCTTCACGCAGCTAGCCCGCACAGTGCAATCCGAGCTGGTGTGAAATTTCTCTGCAAGCGGAAGCATGGCCCGTTCCGCAAAGGCGCCGAGCGCTCGTACCGCAGCCCGCCTGCGGACCACATCCTCGTGATCCAGCAACAGCAGCAGCCGCGGCAGAGCGGGCTCGGCATGGTGGCGAACCATGGCCAGGAATGCCTCGGTCTGCACGTAGGGGTTCGGATGCCCAAGATCCTCAAACAGCTGATCAAGGGAGGGGGTGCTGGCGGCTTGGAGCATCGAGACGGGGGGCCTTGAGGGGAAGAAATTCGGCAAAAACGAAAAAAGGGGAGGCCGAAGCCCCCCCACTTTGGGATCAGAACCGCCTCAGGAAAGCGAGTTGATCGCGTAATCGAGGTAGCTCTTGAACTCGTTGAGCGCCTGAGGGCTCATGTCGCGAGGGGAGCAGGCCCGGTCGCGAGTGTAGGTGAGCGCTTCCACGTAGGCTGCGGTGGGCAGGTTGAGGGTGCGGTAGACCTCACGGGCGCCGGCAATGCCCCACTCGTCGAGGGGACCGGTGCCACCCACAACGAGGCAGTAGTTGATCAGGCGCAGGTAGTGGCCCAGGTCGCGGTAGCACTTGTCGACTTTGGTCTGGGTGCTGCCAGCTTCGCCTTGCTGCTTGAGATAGGGATACTTCTTGAAGCAGGCATCGCCGGCTTCACGCATCACTTTTTCCCATCCGTTCGCCAGCTTCTCAGCGGCCTCGAGGCGAGCAGCGGCCCGCTGGATGTTGCCCTGAACGGCTTCAAGGTCGTTCTGGCTGGGGAAGCGACCGGCGGCATCAGCGGCGGTCACAACGGTGGTGACGACAGATTTCATCGAGTGATTCCTTTAATGGAAGAGTATGTAAGCGGAATAGTCAGGTAAACGCCTCAGCGGCTCAGGCGAGGGCGCTGGCCACACGATCAAAGTAGGAAGCGGCTTCGGCCACCAGAGCGGAGCAATCGCCCTGGACAGTTTCCATCTTGCGGAAACGGGTTTCGTCGGGATTGGTACCGGTGGTGTTGGTCTCGTTGATGTGGGCGGTGGAGGAGGCCTTCATGATTCCGACAGCGCGCGCAGCGGACTGCAGGGGGACACCCAGGGCGATGTAGGTCTCCTTGAGGCCGTTCAGGCAGCGGTCGTCGAGCACGGAGGAATCCCCGGCCAGCAGGGCATAGCTGATGTAGCGCAGAACGATCTCGCCATCGCGCAGGCAAGCGGCCATGCGGCGGTTGGGATAGCAGTTGCCACCAGCCTGGATCAGGCCGGTGTTCTCGCAGATCATGCCGGTGACAGCATCCGAGACGATGCAGGAAGCGTTGGAGGTGATGGCATTGACGGCATCAAGGCGCTTGTTCCCTTCGGCCACATAGGTGCGAAGGGCGGCCATTTCGCCACTGCCGATGGCAGCATTTTTGGAGTCAGCGCTTACGACGGCGCGGGAAAAGGCGTCGAGCATGGTGGGGGA
Source organism: Synechococcus sp. BA-124 BA4 (assembly GCF_034931165.1). Taxonomy (NCBI): domain Bacteria; kingdom Bacillati; phylum Cyanobacteriota; class Cyanophyceae; order Synechococcales; family Synechococcaceae; genus Synechococcus; species Synechococcus sp. BA-124 BA4. The sequence goes on from NZ_JAYGIA010000014.1 coordinate 18,309, forward strand.
AGTTCGGGCTAGGGACTTAGCAGGAAGGGCTTCGACCACTTACTGAAGGCAAGCAGAGACGGATTGCGTTGACCAATCAACCGGAGGTCGCTGGTAATGCTTCACCGCGAGTGCCGAAGCCCCATGAAATTACCTGCCGTGGCCAGCAATCCCCCCCTACGCAGCGTGTCACGCAAGATTTCGTGATCCAAGCTTCGCCTGCCGAGGCCAGGGGCCGCGACAGACGGCCCAGAAATCCAGTCCTCTACAGGCTTTCCAGATGCACGCACTAGCGGAAACCGGCAGGACGGCCCTTCAGCGGCCGCGCCTGTTTGGCTTTTCTTCATGGTCTTGCCTGGTTCTTGCCTGGCCTCGCTGGGCCCTGGCTGGGCGGGTCAGGTGGGGGCAGCGGTCGGCTTCTTACGATGCCCGCACGGTCTTTCTCCTCCATGTCCGACCCCACCCTTCAGGAACTTCTCGAGTCGATCGAGGTCCTCACCGCCTACAAAGAGCGATTGATCGCCGATGTGTCGGCCATGGGCCAGCGCCTCAAGCTCCCGCAGAAAAAGGTGGACGCGACCCTCGCCTCCCATGCCGAACTGCAGCGCATCGAGGCGATCCTCGACCAGCTGATCAGCCAGAGGGACGCCACCTCCTCCACCTGATCGGCACAGCCAGGCCATCCCCTCGGGAGTCCTTTTCTTTACGGCCCGCAACCTGGCCTCCGTATTCAGGCTGCGCCTCTCGTAGGTTCGGGATCTCCTGGGAGACTCCCCTCCATGCCCGTCGCCCTTGCTTCCCAACTCCGTGAGGGAACGAAGAAAGCCCACACGATGGCCGAGAACACCGGTTTCGTGAGCTGTTTCCTCAAGGGAGTCGTCGACAAGGCCAGCTACCGCACCCTGGTGGCCGACCTGTGGTTCGTCTACAGCGCCATGGAGGAGGAGATCGGCAAGCTGACCGACCACCCGGTCGTCGGCCCGATCGCCTCACCGGCCCTGAACCGCCGTGAGTCCCTGGAGCAGGATCTGGCCTTTTACTTCGGTGGCGACTGGCGGCAGCAGATCCGCGCCACCCCCGGCGCCCAGGAGTACGTGGCCCGCCTGCACCGGGTGGCCCGGGAATGCCCCGAACTGCTCGTCGGTCACCACTACACCCGCTACATCGGCGACCTCTCCGGTGGCCAGATCCTCAAGAACATCGCCCAGAAGGCGATGAACCTGGGTGAGCACGATGGCCTGCGCTTCTACGAATTCGACGCCATCGACGACGAGAAGGCCTTCAAGGCCACCTATCGCCTCACCCTCGACAGCCTGCCCATCGACCAGGCCATGGCCGACCGGATCGTGGCCGAGGCCAACGAGGCCTTCCACTGCAACATGAAGATGTTCCAGGAGCTGGAAGGCAACCTGGTGGCCGCGATCGGCAAGGTGCTGTTCGGCTTCCTCACCCGCCGCAGCCGCGCCGGCAGCACCGAGGCCGTCGTCGCCTGACTCGATGGCTTGCTCCGCACCGTTGACCATGAAGGACTTCCTGGCCGCCAGTGCCGGGACCTGGTTGACCCGGCGTGCCGTCCACCACCTGGATCACCAGGAGGATGAAGCGGGAGATTCGAATCTCACCATCGAACCGTTCAACGCCAGCGATGAGGCGGTTCAACGGGTCTGCGACAGTCTTGGCGTATCCGCTTCGCAGGGCTGCGGCGGAGCTCGCTTCTACTGGGAGAGCAACCTGAAGGAAAGCCTCCGAAGTGACGAACAGGCCGCCGTTCTGGTGGATGTGGCGGAGGGTACAGACCCTCGCCGTGGCTTTCTCCTGCGCGACAAGGGCTACATCGAGAAGCAACCGGTGATCAGCACCTACTCCTTCGCCGATGACGGCCTTCTGACGATCACCACCCGTTACGACACCAGCATCGGCATCGAACGTTGCTGGTTCGTCACCGAGAGTGTGCGGATCCGTGTCAGCAGTGTGCAGTATCTCGATGGCGTCAGCATGGCCACGTTCTGCACCGAGCTGCGTTGCCCTTCGGCCAGCGACCTGGCGGCGATGCTGGGCGAGGCTCAACGGCGTTTCCCCCTCCCTTCCCTTCCGCTGAACACACCGGGCTGAGCCCACACTATGTTCGACCCCTTTCTCGACGAGCTTCAGGCCGCGATCCAGGCCCGGGGCGCCCGAAGCCTTCCGATCCCCGAAGGTCTGGAAGAGCGTCACTCCGCCAAGGGCACCAGCGTGATCCGCAGCTGGCTCTGGCAAGTGCCTGGCATCCGGCGCTGGCGGGTCACCAGGCTCGACGCAGGAGAGAGCCTGCAGGTGCTCAACTCCGTGGCCTATCCCGATTTTTGCCGGGATCAGCCGTTGCTGGGCATCGATCTGCTCTGGTTCGGGACGCGACAGAAGTTGGTGGCTGTGCTCGATTTTCAGCCTCTGCTGCAGACGCCGGAGTACCTGGAGCGCCATCTCACAGGCCTCAGGCAGCTGCACGATCTGTTCCCCGATCTCAGCGGCGACGAAGTCATGCGCTCCTACGATCCCCACCAGTATTTCTCTCCCTGGCTGTTGTTCTGCCGTGGGAACGCCGAGCACGCCAAAGGTTCATTGCCAGATGCGTTCACGGCATTCCTCACCCGCTACTGGGCGCTTAACGATGCACACCAGAGCGGTCCTGGTCTGGAGCCCAAGGAGGTGCGCCGTCTCCAGACCGCCTACGACATCTACAGCGCCGAACGGGATCCGGCGCACGGTCTATTCACCAGCCACTTCGGCAAAGCCTGGTCGGATCGCTTTCTGAATGAATTCCTGTTCCCCGGCTGTGAACCGGATGCGGTTCATCCCCCAGAGGTTTCCCCATGACGACCCCTCCAGCCCCGCCCCAGCCCTGCAGCCTCGATCCCGTCGTGCTGGACGGCTGGCGCTGGGCTCCGTTCCTGGACCATGCGGTGGAGGCTCTTCAGCCTTTCCATCCCGTGGCCTATCCAGTGGAAGAGCCGTTCCTCCGACAGGAGGGCGCTACCGGATCGAAAGCGAACCCCGTACCAGTGACCACGGCCACTTGGGCGTGCAGCACGGACAAACTGCGCCAGGTTCGGGCCGCCTGTGTGGAGGCAGGGAATGCAGCCTCGGTGCTGAACTTCGTGATCAATCCCTCCAGTGGGTTTGATCTTCCCTTCTTCGGTGCCGATCTGGTCACACTGCCGTCGGGCCATCTGATCGCCCTGGATCTTCAGCCCGCCCTCAAAACCGACACCCAGCACACCTCAAGGGTGTGGGAGCGGTTGCTGCCGCTCTGGGAACACTGGCAGAATTTCCTTCCCTCGGGGGGGCCGATTCCCACTGAGGCCGAGCCCTACTTCTCTCCGGGGTTCCTGTGGACCCGGCTGCCCCTGGGGGATCCAGGAGACGATCTCATCATCAAGGCGGTCTTCCCGGCCTTCGTGGCTTATCTCGATCTCTACCTTCAGCTGGTGCGAGAAGCCGACCCCGTCGACGACGAGAGACGCCAGGACCTGCTGGCCGGCCAGCAGCGTTATGTGGCCTACAGGGCGGAGAAGGATCCGGCGCGGGGCATGCTCACCCGGTTCCACGGCGTGGAGTGGACCGAGTCCTACATCCACGGGGTGCTGTTCGACCTCTGAGGTCAGCACGTGTCGGCGGGAAGGAGGCTCGTTCAAGACTCCACCCGCCGGTGGAGAGACTGACCCGTGGTGTCAATCACAACATCAATCGTCGATTCGACAGACGCAGAACATCTTGGTGAGGGGGCTGGCTTTGCTGGCTTCAGTCCCTGAGGGCACCAGGGTCACCTCAAACCACCATTGGCGTCCGTCATCGCTGCGCCGTTGCACCTTATAGCTCTGCATCTCCCGATCCCTCAGGGCCAGAACGAGGGCGTCGCCACTGCAACCTGGGCAGGCCACCATCACGTCGTCCAGTCCCTCCGCTGTGATCAGGTAGCTGGGCATTGGAATGGTGCGCACCCGGCAAACCTCTCACGCAAGGCGGCCCACAAAGCCACCGACAGGACAGAAGTTGTAACTTTTGCCACACACCTGCCTGATCCGTCAGCTAGTCTTTACGAAACGTAACGATCGGATGACGTCTTCCCCTGATCTGGCCTCGCTCTACCAGCTGCTGGCCAAGGAGTCGCGCCCCATCCTGCCCTCCGGGGAGCAGCGCGCCATCCTGGGCTGCGGCTACGTGGGCAAAGCTGTCGCCAAAGCCTGGAGGCATCAGGGACATGAACTCTGGGGAACCACAACCCGCCATGAGCGCTTGAACGAGTTAGCCGAAATTGTTGATTCACCAGTCGTTTGTGATTTCACAGATTCTAGCACCAGCCTCGAATTCACCAGCAATCTTGACGGAATCCTTGCATCTTTCGCGCCTTCCAAGAATTCTCAGGTTGATATCAGTCAATATCGGGAGACATTCCTTGGTGGCCTTGAGTTATTGATTGAGGCACTCAAGCGTCGCACAAGTGAATCGCCACTTCATCTGGTACACCTGAGTAGCTGCGGTGTTTACGGAAATCGGCAAGGTGCGTTGACCAACGAGACAGACGCTATCGATGCACGTCATCCGGTAAATCAGGTTCTGGCAAGAGCCGAAGAGATGATTCAATCTGTCCGTTCCGAGAAGATCAACGTCTGCGTTCTTCGTCTGGGAGGCATCTATGGCCCTGGACGTGACATCCCTGGTATGCTCCTCTCTGCTGCTGGTGGTATTGTTCAGCGTAATGGGCAAAATGTTCCTTGCTGGATCCACCTTGACGATATTGTTCGGGGTGTGAATTTTGCTTTTGAGCACAACCTTAATGAGGTCTACAATCTAGTGGATGATACTCAGTATACAGGCCAAGAGCTGACGGACCGCTTGTGCGAACAGGCTGGCCTGCCGCTGGCCAAATGGCTGACAGTCGACACATCCGATCGTGTGCTGAACGCCAGAGTGAGCAATGCAAAACTCAAGCAACTGGGCTTCACGTTGACTCAGCCTTCCATGGTGGATTGATAACGACGTTCAACCCAGCGAGACAGCTGATGCTTTTCATCGTATTCAATCATCAGATGCACAAAGCGCTGGGGACTTAACAGGCAGCCAAAGTTAAGTTCAAATGGTCCTTGGGGCAGGCTATCTGGCAGGTTACACAACAAATTGTCCTGAAAAAAGCCGTCAGCGTCGTATTTCTGAAAAGTTCTGGCATCGAATCCAGGAATACGCTTATGTTGGGGTGCCTGGTCGGGCCACTTTCCCGGTTGCAATTCCTGCTCGACCCCAGGCCAACCGGCCACTGCCTGAAATAGGTCTCGTTGCGATTCTGGGTTGTCCCGCACTGGATCCGGGCAGGCTCGCTGACACCGAAAGGGTGTTGCTGCCACGGACTGCAGAATCATGCTTAGATCATCCTGCCGATGATAGAGAGCGATGATCATTGACCGGGAACGGGAGCTGAAAAAGTTAACTTCATGGCCTGCACGGCCAGCACTTCCGTCCATTTCCAGGCTCGACTGACCAGCTGTATCTGGAAAATGCCAACAGTTGTTACTCAGATTATAGCTATGCCTATACAAGGGAAACTTGCGTTCTCCGTTGGAGGCAAATCGCAAGCCTGTTCCATGCCAAAGTCCCGTATTGGGATCTGAAAAGCGGATCGCATACATTGATCCAGCTGGATCGGATTCTCCATGGGTCAGATCCATTCCTGTGCTCTCTCGCCCATACCAAGTCGTCACTCCTTGCCAGTCACCATCAAAACTGGCTCGCATCAGGTCCCACTGACGAGCAGCTCCTGCGTTGCTCTGATTCGAGGTGATATCCACGGTAGTCAGATCAGGGCCTGGCTTGTCATCGCCTGATTCTCTCATGACGAACAGACGTCGAGCTGGTCGTTGTCCCTGGTGGGGGTGGAGTTCTGAAGTACCGGCTCAGAGTGGAAAAGCAGCATCGCCTGTCTGAGCAGGCGCTCATCCCTTTGCTCAGATGAGACTAGAGGGCCTGTTGGTCTGCTTCTACTGATTCACCTCAGTGGCAATCCGTACGCCTACGCGTCCGGGACGACACAGGGGCCTTCCGTGGAGATCAGTCATGCCCTCCCAGAGAGGGCAGTTTCGGCGAAACACAAGTGGTCCGCTGCTGGCGTCGATGGATACCGCTGGAATCCTTTGGCACCAGGCGACTGGGGACACGGTGGCTGGGAAGGAGGAGTGGATGGCGAGCCAGCCAAAAGCCTTTCGACCAAGCGTTCCTCCTCACCCCTGGCGACGGGCAAGCGATCCTTTTGCCGGCGTGCATCGCTCGACACGGGGAGTTCGGGCCTGCCGGGTGGCCACGATGGCAGCATGAACGGCTTCCTGAAGCACCGAGCGGGCCATGGCTGGCACCAACGATCTGGATCCCGCGATCTCTGCAGCCGGCGAACCCATCAGTGAAACGGAAGCCCTGAACCGGCTTCGCCAGAACGACGATCAATCCCACCAGTACTACGCGGCTTGGTGGTTGGGCCGGATGCGAAGCCGCCATCCTGAGGCGGTGCCCCTGCTTCAGGCCGCACTGCGGCGGCGCCAGCCCCGTGAGGCAACGTCCCTCGTGGAACAGAACGCCGTGGCCCGCAATGCGGCCCGGGCCCTCGGGAAGCTGGGGGATCCGCAAGCGATTCCCGATCTACTTTCCACAATGGATGATGATGATGATGGTCTACGGGAAGCTGCTGCCCGCGCCCTGGGTGAACTAAGGGCGGAAGAGGCCGTTCCCCTGCTCTGCCAGCGACTGGCCAGTGGTGTCACTGGGGCCGGGGCCCCCCAGGCGTCCGGCAACCCACGGCTCAGAGAGCCCTGCGAGGCGATGCTGGAAGCCCTCGGGGACATCGGTGTCAGCGATCCAGGCGTGCTTGTGGTGATCGAACCCTTTCTTGCCCATGACCGACCTCTGATCCGCAGTGCCGCTGCTCGGGCCCTGTTCCAGCTCACGGGGGATGAACGTTGGGGCCGACGCCTGGTCGAACTGCTGGCGCATCCACAGCTCCAGGTACGCCGTGCTGCGCTGATGGACCTGGGTGCCGTCGGTTGGCGCCTTGCGCTCGAGCCGATCCGGAGCACCCTGGCTGAAAACAGTCTGAAACTGATCGCCCTACGGGGACTTGTGGAAAACGGCCAAGGTCCCCCTGACACGGAGACTGTTCTGATGGCTATGGACGACTTGCTTTGAGTAAGACACCACCCAGCTCTACAGGCCTGCTGAAGAGCCTCATCGCCGGGGTTGAGGGAGCCGTCAGCGCCGACGGACTGCAAAAGTCGACAGAGGCTCTGGCCCATACTCTTACCAGGCTGGCGAAGGTGGATAGCGATGGCTCCGGGCTCGGAGATCCCGAGGCCCAGGATGTGATTGAGTGCCTGCTCCAGGTTCTTGGATTCAACAATCCAGGAGCCGCCGTGGCCGCCGTGGATGGCCTCATCGCCCTGGGCCCGGCCGCCGTGGGCCCCCTGCTGGCCAATCTCGATGCCCACAACTACGGCGCCCGGGCCTGGGCCGTGCGGGCCCTGGCGGGTATCGGCGACACCCGTGGGCTAGACGTCCTTGAGGACGCCCTGGCCACCGACGTCGGCCCCAGCGTGCGCCGGGCCGCCGCCAGGGGGCTGGGGACCCTGCGGCTGGAGACCCTGGCCGAGGAGCAACGGCAGCAGGTGCGTGAGCGCTGCCTGGGGGCCCTTGAGAGCGGCCGCCCAGACGGCGAGTGGGTCGTGCGCTATGCCGTGGCGGTGGGCCTCGAAGGGCTGGCCCTGCCCCTGCCCCCGGGCCATCCCCACAGCGATCGGGCCGAGGCGAGCCTGGCGCAGCTCCTGGATCCGGAGCTGGAGGACACGCTGGTGGTGCGCCTGAGGGCCGGTGTGGCCCTGAAACGACTGAACGCCCGATGACCACCCCCCCTGAACCGCCCGCCCCTGTCGCCATGGAACGCCCCACCAGCCTCCTGTTCGTCTGCCTCGGCAACATCTGCCGCTCCCCGGCCGCCGAGGGGGTCTTCCTGCACCTGATCGCTCTCCACGGCCTGGAGCACGCCTTCACGGTGGATTCCGCCGGCACCGGTGACTGGCACGTGGGCCGCCCCGCCGACGCCCGCATGCGCAGTGCCGCCGCCCGGCGGGGCATCGTCCTGCCCAGCCGGGCCCGCCAGATCACGGCCGACGACCTGGGCCGCTTCGATCACGTGCTGACCATGGACCGGCAGAACCTGGAGGCGGTCCGAGGCCTGGTCGGGCCCGGTGGGGCCCCGGCCCGGATCACGCCGCTCACCAGCTACTGCCGCCGCTACCGCGTCGAAGAGGTGCCCGATCCCTACTCCGGCGGCGCGGAGGGCTTCGATCGGGTGCTCGACCTGCTGGAGGACGCCTGTGGGGGCCTGCTCGAAGCCCTGGGGGCCGAAGCGGCCGGGCGCTAGGGGACCCCAGGGCCAGGCCAGGCATCCTCGGGCACCCGCTCGCGGAACAGATCCACCAGACGCTCGATCACGGCATCGATTCCCAGGCCATCGGTGACCAGCTCCACCGCATCGGCCGCCTGCCGCAGGGGGGCTTCGGCCCGGCTGGAATCCAGGTGATCCCGCTCGGCGATCTGGGCCTCCAGTTCCGCCAGGGCCGGCACCGCGAAGCCGCGCTGGGCCAGATCCGCCGCCCGGCGACGGGCCCGCTCCGCCACCGTGGCGGTGAGGAACACCTTGCACTCGGCCTCCGGGAAGACGGCGGTGCCGATGTCGCGCCCCTCCGCCACCAGGCCGCCGCGCCGGCCCATGGCCTGCTGCTGGCGGGTGAGGGCCGCCCGCACGCAGGCGTGGGC
>NZ_JAYGIA010000015.1:0-26845 GCF_034931165.1 Synechococcus sp. BA-124 BA4
GGGGCGGTCCAGCCCCGGCCCCCTGAGGTTGAGCGGTCGGATCGAGGGCTACGAAACCGATCTCGGCGCCAGGATCGGCGGCCGTGTGGCTGAGGTCACGGTCCGGGAAGGCGAGCGGGTCAAGCCCGGGCAGCTGCTGGTCCGCCTCGACGACGATGAGGTGCGTGCCCGCCTGCGCGGCGCCCAGGCCCGGCTGGCCGCTGCCCGTCAGCAGCTCAACCAGGCCCGCTCTCAGGTCGATGTCCTCGACAGCCAGATCCGCGAATCCCGTCTGACGGTGGCCCAGGCCGAGCAGGACAACCTGGGGCGAGTGGAGCAGGCCAGAGCCAATCTGGCCAGCGCCGAAGCCCAGCTGGCCCAGGCCGAGGCCCAGCAGCGGCTGGCGAAGGTCACCCTGGGCCGCACCGAATCGCTGGTGCGGGAGGGTGCGGCCTCGCCCCAGTCCCTCGATCAGGACCGCACGGCCCTGGAGACCGCCGAGGCTGTGGTCAACGCCCAGCGGCGCCAGGTGGAGGCGGCCCGCGGTGCTGTGGCGCTGGCGGCCTCGACGGGACTGAATCCCTCCATCCGCTCGGCCCAGCTTCAGGCTCTGGGCGAGCAGCGCCAGCGTGCCCTGGCCGGGGTGCGGGGTGCCGAGAGCGATGTGCGCAGCGCCCAGGCGGCTGAGCAGCAGGTGAAGGCGGAAGCCGCCTACCTGACCATCCGCTCGCCCCTGGCCGGGGTGGTGATCTCCCGCAGCGTGGAGCCTGGCGCGGTGGTGGCCAGTGGCCGAACCCTGCTCACCCTGCTCGATCCGGCCACGGTGTACCTGCGTGGTTTCATTCCTCAGGGGGACATCGGCCGGGTGCGTCTGGGCCAGCGGGCCAGGATCTTCCTCGATTCCGACCCCAGCCGGCCGCTGGCGGCGCGGGTGGCGGAGGTGGATGCCCAGGCCTCCTTCACCCCCGAGACCATCTATTTCCAGCGCGACCGGGTGCGCCAGGTGTTCGGCCTCAAGCTGGCCATCGAGAATCCGGCCGGTGACGCCAAACCGGGCATGCCCGCCGATGCCGAGATCCTCACCCCCTGATCCCGCCCCCGCCGCTGTGGTGGTGAGCGTGGAGGGGCTGCACAAGCGCTATGGCAGCCGTCCGGCCGTGGCCGGTCTGGAGTTCAGTGTCCGGGAGGGGGAAATCTTCGGTCTGATCGGTCCCGACGGCGCCGGCAAGACCACCACCTTCCACATCCTCGCCGGGGTGAGCGAACCCAGTGGCGGCCAGGTGCGGGTGCTGGGCCAGCCTCCCCGTGAGGCCCGGGAGCGGGTCGGCTACCTCACGCAGCAGTTTTCCCAGTACCCCGACCTCAGCGTCGAGGAGAACCTGCGCTACGTGGCCGGACTGCGGCTGGTGCCTCCCGAGCTCTGGCGGGAGCGGCGCCGTTCCCTGCTCCGGCGCCTGGGCCTGGAGCCCTTCGCTGATCGTCTGGCCAGTCAGCTCTCCGGTGGCATGAAGCAGAAGCTGGCCCTCTGCTGCGCCCTGATCGACAGACCCCGGTTGCTGCTGCTCGATGAACCCACCACCGGCGTGGATCCGGTGTCACGCCGCGACTTCTGGGACGTGCTCACCACCCTGGCGGAGGAGGGGGTCACGATCGTGGTCGCCACCCCCGATCTGGTGGAGGCCGAGCGCTGCCACCGCATCGCCCTGATGCAGCAGGGGCGCCTCGAGGGCCTGGGCAGTCCGGCCGATCTCAAGCGGGAGCTGGGTCTGAGCCGGCTGGAGCTGCAGGGCGCCGCCCCGGCGGCGGCTGAACCGCTGCTGCGCGGTGGCGCGATCGTCGATGTGCAGACCTTCGGTGACCGGCTCGATGTGATCGTCAACGATGCGGCCGCGGGGGAAGCCCAGGTGCGGGATCTGTTCCGGCGTCAGGGTCTGCCGCTGCTGGAGCTGCGGCACACCAGCCCCACCCTCGAGAACGTGGTGGTGATCCGCCAGCGCCGCCAGGCCGGGGAGCTGCCGCTGCTGCCCTTCCCCCGGGCCCGGGCCGTGCGCCGCCAGCGCTCCGAACTCGCCATTGACGCCCGCAACCTCTGCCGCCGCTTCGGGGCCTTCGAGGCCGTGAGCCAGCTGACGCTGGAAATCCGCTACGGCGAGATCTTCGGGCTGCTCGGGGCCAACGGCGCCGGCAAGACCACCACGATCAAGATGCTCTGCGGCCTGCTGGCCCCCAGCTTAGGCCGGATCGTGCTGGCGGGGGAGTCGGAGCAGCTGCGCGGGCCGGATCTGCTGAAGCGGATCGGTTACATGAGTCAGAAATTCACCCTCTACGACGACCTCTCCATTCGCGAGAACCTGGAGTTCTACGCCGGGGTCTACGGCATCGCCGGTCCCCTGCGCCAGCCACGCATCGACTGGGTGATCGCCAGCTGCGGCCTGCAGGGTCAGGAGCACCTGCTCACCGCGACGCTGCCCGGAGGCTGGAAGCAGCGGGTGGCCTTCGGAGCGGCGGTGCTCCACGATCCCGAGGTGCTCTTTCTCGATGAACCCACCTCAGGGGTGGATCCCCTGGCGCGGCGACAGTTCTGGAGCCTGATCAACGACTTCGCCCGCCGGGGCACTGCGATTCTGGTGACCACCCACTACCTGGAGGAGGCCGAGCAGTGCAACCGGCTCTGCTTCATGGTGGCCGGCGAGAACGTGATCGAAGGCAGTCCCGGAGCGATCAAGGCCGCCCAGCCGGGCCAGGTGCTCGAGCTGCTGCTGCCGCCGGATCAGCTGCAGAGCGCCACCCTGCTGCTGCGCCGCCACTGGCCGTCCTGGCGGGTGAGCCGGTTCGGTGACCGGCTCCATCTGGTGCTGGATGACCCCGAGCGGGAAGTCGAGGGCCTGCGGCGGCTGCTGGCCCAGGCCCAGCTCAGCCTGGAGGGGCTGCGCCGGGTGCCTCAGTCCCTCGAAGATGCCTTCATCGGTACCGTGCAGCGGGCCCGGGCGCGGGACGGGAGGGGCGGATGAGGCGAATCCTGGCCCAGTGCCGCAAGGAGCTGCTGCAGTTCCGTCGCGACCGGCTCACGCTTGGCCTGGCCTTTCTGCTGCCGCTGCTGACCCTGCTCATCTTCGGTTTCGCCATCCGCCTCGAAACCAAGGTGATCCCGATCGTGGTGCAGGACTTCGACCGCAGTCCCCTCAGTGCCGCCTACACCGACCGCCTGTTCGCCACCGACCAGTTCCGCCCTGCTCCCTGGCGGGGCAGCGGCGACCCGGTGGCCGGGGCGATCGATCGGGGCCTGGCCAAGGCGGCGGTGATCATTCCTCCGGAATTCAGCCGCCGCCTCAAGGCCGGCCAGCCGGTGGAGGTTCAGGTGCTGGTGGATGGCACCGATGCCAACAATGCCCGGGTGATCCGCAACAGCATCCAGGGCACCACGGCCTTCTTCCTCGCCGGACAGGAGCTGCTCAACGACCCGCCGCCTGTGCAGGCGCTGACGCGGCTCTGGTTCAATCCCGGCCGCAAGGAGTCGCTGTACATCGTGCCCGGGGTCTATGCCGTGGTGCTGTGGATCTTTCCCTCCCTGCTGGCCGCCATCGCCATGGTCAAGGAGAAGGACAAGGGCACGATCCTGCAGGTCTATGCCTCGGGCATCCGCGCTCCGGAGCTGCTGCTGGGCAAGGCCCTGGCCTATCTGCTGGTGGGGGAGAGCGTGGCCGTTGTGGTGATGGGGATGGGCGGGCTGATCTTCCGGCTCGGCTTCGCCGGCGACCCGACGCCTCTGCTGGTGGGCACCACGCTGTACCTGGCGGCGGCGGTGCTGTTCGGGCTGCTGCTGGGGGTGCGCAGCGCCAATCAGAATGCGGCGGTGCAGGGGGTGTCCCTGGTGGGCTTTCTCTCGGCCCTGCTGCTCTCGGGTTTCATCTATCCCCTGAGCAACATTCCCCCGCCGCTCTCGCTGGTGTCGGCCCTGATCCCGGCGCGGTACTTCATCGTGATCAGCCGCGATGCCTTCGTGAGGGGAACGGGCTGGGCCGGTGTCTGGCTGGATGTGGTGATGATCCTGGCCCTCGGTGCGCTGCTGTTTGGGGCCACCTGGCGCTCGCTGGGCTCCCTGCAGCTGGCCGATGGCGGCGAGGGCGGGGCATGAGGATCCTGCGTCACTGGTGGCGGCTGATCTCGGTCAGCCGCCTCTGGGCCCTGGTGCGCAAGGAGGTCCAGCAGATCCTGCGCGACCGGCAGCTGATCAAGCTGCTGATCATTCCTCCCACCCTGCAGCTGCTGATCTACGGCTTCGCCCTCAACCCGGAGGTGCACGATCTCAGGCTGGGAGTGGTCGATTACGCCCAGGTTTCGGCCAGCCGGGAGCTGGTGTCGGCCCTCACCGCCAACCGGATCTTTCTGGCCTCCTCCTATCCCCGCAGCGAGCGGGAGCTGGCGCGTCAGGTGGAGCGCGGTGAGCTCACGGCCGGCCTGGTGATCCCGCCCAACTTCAACAAGCGGCTGGCCGCCGGGGACACCGCCCAGGTGCAGGTGTTCATCGACGGGGTCGACGCCAACAGCGCCGGGATTGCCAGTGGCTACATCCAGCAGATCCTGCGCCGGTTCCGTCCGGACGCGGGGGCTTCGCCGCCCACGCCGCCCGTGCGCACCCAGGTGAGATTTCTCTACAACCCTGGCCTCACCAGCAGCTGGTTCTTCGTGCCCGGGGTGATCGGCCTGGTGCTCACCCTGATCGCCACCCTGCTGTCGGCGGTGACGCTGGTGCGCGAGAAGGACACCGGCACGCTCGAGCAGCTGCTGATGACCCCGGCTGCCGCCTGGGAGATCCTGCTCGCGAAGATCCTGCCCCTGGTCGTGCTGCTGATGGGGGATGTGCTGCTGGCCCTGCTGCTCGGCCGGCTGGTGTTTGGCGTGCCGATCCGGGGGAATCCGCTGCTGCTGCTGACCCTGTCGGGCCTCTATCTGTTCGTCGGGATCGGGGTGGGGATCATGCTGGCCACGGTCTGCCGCTCCCAGCAGCAGGTGATGCTCACGGCCTTCTTCATCACCCTGCCGATGGTGCAGACCTCCGGGGCGATCGCGCCGATCGAGAGCATGCCGGCCTTCTTTCAGGTGCTCTCCCTGCTCAACCCCCTGCGCCACTACATCGCCATCCTGCGGGGGCTGCTGCTCAAGGGAGTCGGCCTCGAGGCGCTCTGGCCCCATGCCCTCGCCCTGCTGGTGATGGCACCGCTGCTGATGGCCATCAGCGTGTCGAGGTTCCGCGGCCAGCTGAGCTGATCGCCTGCTCGTGCTCCCCTGGGCTCACGGGCACAATCACCGTGACCAACGTCCCGACAGCGGGATCCTTGGTGGTGCGGATCTCGGCCTCCAGATCACGGCCGGATCCATCGGCCAGCTTCAGCCGCAGTGCCGAGAGCACCCCCGTGCTGCCTGAACCTGCCAGGGCGGCCGCGGCCAAGGTACAGAGTGACTGGGGATCGTCCTGGCGTGAGAGCCAATCGGCATGTGCCCCAAGGATGGAGTCCTGGTTGTGGCCTGCGATGCGGCAGAACGTGGCGTTGGCTCTGATGATGCGGAGGCGGTCATCCAGCACCGCCACACCAATGCTCTGGGCTTCAAAGACGGTCTCGAAGACGACAGAGGTGTTCCTGGCCTTGTTCTCAAGGACCTCGATCCCGCTGACATCCAATAGTGTGCCAACGATGAATCCATCATCGGAGTCATGCACCACCGTGCACGTCTCGGCCACCCAGAGGCTTCGTCCATCGCGGCTGGTCAGGCGGTAGCGCACGGACCAGCGGGGTTGGTTGAGGTCGCGGGCTAGCCTCACATGAACTCGATCGTCGGGATGAATGGCCGCCTGCAGTAACTTGGGCTGGTCGCACAGTTCAGCCGGGCTCCATCCTGTGATGGCTTGAATCCTCTGGCTGGCGTAGAGCAGGTGCTGCATGGTTGGATCCCATTTCAGGACGGCCTGCTCAAGGGCATCAGTCAGCGTTGAGAACTCATTGAGTGAGGCCTCGGCCGCTCTGCGCAGCGCCACAAGTTCAGAGATGTCCGTAAGCGTGACAATGGCACCCAGACGCCGGCCATCTCGTTCCCGATAGGGCAGGATCTGGACCAGATACGACACCTCTTCGCTGCTCGCCTCGATGGTCTGACGCAGCTCTCCCCTGATCACCGCCATCAGCGCCTCCTGGAGGCCGGGAAGGGGGAGGGTTGTCGGCACATCCAGCAGTGGCTGGCCATGGTCGGCCTGGACGAGCCCGAACACCCTGACGGCCAAGGGGCTGAACCTGAGAACGCAGAGATTGCGATCAACGATGACCATGCCCTGACTCAGGGAGTTCTGGATGTTTTCCAGATCCGTGTTCAAGTTTTCGAGTTCATCACTGCGCGATCGCAGCTGTTGGTTGAGGGTGCCCAGTTCCTCATTGGTGGCCTGCAGCTCTTCGTTCGAGGCTTCCAGCTCTTCATTGGAGGATTGCAGTTCTTCCGATGAAGCCTGGAGCTCTTCCGATGAGGCTTCCAGCTCTTCGTTGGCTTGCTCCAGTTCGCTGAGGGATCGACGTAAGGTGTTCTGACTGCTCAGCAGCTCCTGCTCCAGCCGTTTGATTTCCCGATCGAAAACATGATCACGAAGGCCCTCCTGATCGACCCTGGCGGCATCAGTGGAACCCTCGTCATCCTCAAGAAATGTGAGAACCCACAGCCTCCGATCACCGACATCTAAAGGCCTCACTTCCATGTGGAAGGGCTTGTCGTGGCCTGAAAGATGTAAGGCCGGGCTGGTGATCGCCTGGCCATCAGCCCGTGTCAACAGGAACAACGCTCGAGCTTCCGACTGAAGCTCCGGGAGGAGAAATGAAGTGGCCGATGAGCTGATGCGACCTTCAGGAAGGCGGCAAAATGGTGTGACATCACCGATCACCTCAATGAGATCATGGTTCTCATCCAGCACCAGGCAGGGCTTGCTGATCAGGCGGATCAGTGACTCCAGCAGAGCCACGTGCTGCTCCGGTACCGACTCCCGCAAGACGGCCACCCTCTCCAGAGGGGCGTAGGCCATGGGACCCCGTGGCGCTGGTAGGGCCAGGGCCTGACGTGGTTTCAGCATCCCCTCCGCTGTTCGCAGGAAAATCCGCTGCTCGGGATCGACGACCTTGAAGCCGGGCGTGCGGTTGGCCAGCGACTCGGAGCATCCCAGAAAGAGCAGGCCTCCGGGGACCAGACCAAAGCGGAACAGATTCAACACACGCTCCTGCATTGGAGCGGTGAAATAGATGAGCGTGTTGCGGCACGAAACCAGATCCAGCTTGGGAAAGGGTGGGTCGGCACCAACATCATGACGGGCGAAGACAGCGCAGCTACGAAGCTCCTCCGTCATCTCGATTTCCGTTGCCGTCTCGATCACGAAGCGTTCGCGCAGCTCATCGGGGATGGCCTTGGCTTCTGAGATCGGATAAACACCACGCCGACACACCGACAGGCTGACGTCATCAAGGTCGGTGCCGAAGATCTTGATGTGGGAGGCCAGATGGGCTGGATGCCCCAGAACCTGGCTGAGCAGCATGGCAATCGAGAACACTTCCTCCCCCGTTGCACATCCAGGCACCCACACCCGCAATGGTTCGGTGCTGCTGTGCTGCTTGACATACACCTGCAAGTGCTCGCCAAGGGCCGCGAAGGCCTCACGGTCGCGAAAAAACGAGGTCACGGTGACCAACAGGTTCTGCACAAGGGCATGAGCCTCTGCAGCATTCCCGGTCAACAGCGAAAGATAGTCGTCGAGGGTAGTGATCTCCAGGCTCAGCATGCGACGCTGGAGTTGCCGAATCAGGGTCGACTCCTTGTACTGGGAAAAGTCGATTCCAGTGGCATGCTTCAACTGGGAAATCACACTGCTGAGCAAAGCAGGTGCGGGTGCCGGCAGGGCTCCACTGACCCAGTTGCCGCCACCGGTGGCGATCCATTCGCCGATCTTCGGCCCGATGGCGCTCGCCTCCAGGACCAGATCCGCGCAGCCCAGGCTGATGGCGGCACTGGGCATGGCGCTGAACTTGGCACTCTGCGGTGATTGAGCGATGGTCAGGCCGGCGGCCGCTCGAACCGCGCGCACGCCCCGCGCCCCATCGGCTCCTGTTCCCGAGAGCACAATGGCCAGGCCGTGATCACCCCACTGCTCGGCAATCGATTCAAACAACAGGTCGATGCATGGACTCGGGCCGAACCGGGGAGTTGGTTCACTGAGCCTCAGCTGATGCCCCTCAACCACCACATCATGGTTGGGAGGTGCGATCGCGATCACATCGGCTTGGAGCGGTTCACCATCAACGGCTGTCACCACGCTCAGCGTGGTGGAATGGGCCAGAAGGTCGACAATCAGGCTGGGGTGATCAGGAGAAAGGTGTTGGGCCACCACATAGGCCACACGGCCCAGGCTCGTGAGAGTCCTGCTCAACTCCTGCAGGGCCTCAAGCCCCCCGGCCGAGGCACCGATTCCCACCACATAGTCGACGCCTGCCGAGGCTTGGTTGACGCGTCTGCTCTCCACCTGGGGCTCGGCCGGCAAGGACTCAGGCTGCTGATCGCTTGGTCCGTGCACCAATCAGGTCCTCTCTGACCACCTGGGCCAACGCTAGTCGTGCTGACTCCCCTGAGGCGAGGCTTGCCGTGAGGGCCAGCGCCGGCCCCGGTCCGATTTTTTGAGTAAGACTACTCATCTCCAAGGCGTTATTTGTGGCTAAGTGATTGACTTAATTGGCTTAAATCGTCAGAAGATTTCTGGCCATGCGACAACATGGCGCAGCTTGGCTAGAATGGCGCAATCGCCCGTGACTGGACGCCAGCGGTAGAGCCAAGGAGAGTGGTTGATTGTGAATGTGTTGATTTTTGGCCGTCGGTCGCTGGCCAGACGCTGGCCAGATGGCTTCACTGTCAAGCGATGGGCAGCGCCACTATCCACCACGTGCCCACGGCAAGTCTCCAGCCGGCCCGCTCTGCCCTGGCGATCCGCCTGATCTGATCCGGAGCCCATCCTCTGAGCAATTCTGTGTCTCTCTCTGTCGCGTCTGCTGATGTCCATCAAGGGTTTGACGCTCATCGGGAGGCTGCTGCCCTGGTCAATCCCTTCAAGCGTCGCTTAGGGCTGGTTGGAGACATCAATGCCAGTGCAGAGCTCTTCCGCAGAGTTCTGCCGGTCAGTCGGCTCAAGGTCATGGATCCTGACAGGAGCTGGTGGCACTATGGCGTTGCCTCGCGATTTGGTTCCATCGTCCTGGGAGCATGGATCCTTCCGCCGGTGCAGATTGTGGTCGCGGAACAGTATGGCTTGTCTGTTTTTCTGGGCTACGCAGGAGAACAGCTCATTCAACAGAATTCGCGTCATTGGATTTGCTGTTCCAACACCTGCCTGATTCTTCCTGGTAAGCCCCTCACGATTGAGGCCAGTCTGTTCAGTGGTCTGGCCTTTCATCTCGATAGCCAACGCCTCCTGAAAACGGCTACAGGCATGGCTGGCCTCAACCAGACACCAGATGCCTGGGTGAAATCGGTGCATGAGACGCCTGGCTGGGAACCATCGAGGGAACCGGGCCTGGCCACGCTTCAGGCCATGCTGAGGCAGGCCATCGTCATGGCCGAGTTGCAAGCTGGCTCAAGTCAGAGTCTGATCGACCGGCTACAGCTGGATGCCCTGATCTACCGGCTGCTTGCCGCCATGATCTTCCCGGAGCTGCGGGAGGAATCCTCGTTCGAGCGCCTGACCCACAGGATCGAGGCAGGGCGTGACTCCTTCGATGAGCTGCTCGATTTCATCAAGTCGAATCTTGCTGAGCCTCTGAATCTGACGCAACTCGAGATGCAAAGTCATTATTCACGCCGAGCTCTGCAGTACACATTTCGTGAGAGGCTTGGCTGCACGCCATTGCAATGGATCCGCAATCAGCGTCTTGATATGGCCAGGCTGAGGCTGCAGAATCCTTCGCCTGGGGAGACTGTGGCGAGTATTTCTTTCGAGTGCGGTTACAGAACCCAGAGCTTATTCAGCGTCGATTTTCAACAGCGCTTTCATGTCAGGCCCTCCCAGCTTCTACGTGAGGCCCGCGCGTCCCGGACCCGCTAGCTAGCTGCTGGGTTTGGCGCTCTTGGTGCTGGATTCTGGAGTCTGTTCGTCGTCAAAAGCGCTGATCGGCGTCACGCTGGCGATGGCCGCAGACCTCGATCAGACCATGCCTCCAGCCCCATCCGATTCCGGAGAGTCCCAGCACCCGGCCGTTGGCATTCAGCGCCAGCCTCACCGGCGTCAGCACGAGCATCGGCCCGGCTCGGCCGCAGCCTTTCGCTGGAGCGTGATCCTCAACAGCGCTCTCTCAGGCCTGCAGCTGGTGATCGGGGTAGCCTTCGGCTCCCTGGCGCTGATCGGCGATGCCGTGCACAACGTCGGCGACGTGGCGGGCCTGCTGTTCGGCTGGGGGGCCGAGCGGTTGAGCTCCCGGCCGGCCACGCCCCGCTTCACCTATGGCTTCGGGCGAAGCACCCAGCTGGCGTCGCTGGTGAATGCGGTGCTGATTCTGATGGCGGCCGCGGTGGTGATCGTTGAGGGCTTCCAGCGGCTTCTTCATCCGGTGGCGGTGGTGAGCACGCCGGTGGCCTGGGCCGCGGCGGCCGGAATCGTCGTGAACCTGCTCTCGGCGCGCCTCTTCGGCGACGACCACAGCCATGACCTCAACCGCCGTGCCGCGGTGGTGCACTTGCTCACGGACGCCGCCGTATCGGCGGCAGTGCTGATCAGCGCCGTGCTGGTGGGGATCACGGGCTGGCCCTGGCTGGATCCGCTCACTGCGGTCGGTGTGGGTCTGGTGGTGGCCTGGAGCGGCTGGGAGTTGCTGCGCGAAGCCCTGGTCGTGGCCCTCGACGCGGTGCCGCGCGGCATCGACATCGCCCAGGTGGATGGCGCCCTGCGCTCCCTGCCCCAGGTGGTGGATGTGCATCATCTGCACGTGTGGGCGATGAGCACCTCCCAGAACGCCCTCACCGCCCATGTCATCCGAGAGCCTGGTGCCGCGGATGACATGGAACTGCTGCATGAGGCCAAGCGCCGCCTGGCTCAGATCGGGATCGCCCACAGCACCCTGCAGCTGGAGCCACCGCCCTGACGCGCGCTCAGATGTGATACATCAGAGTCGGCTGGCTCCTGGCCCTGCAGTCGTCCAGCAGCTGCTTCAGGGTCAGGGACGCCAGGACCCTGGCGCGGGCCTGCTCCAGTTTCTGCTCCAGGGCCGTGAGCACCAGGAAGGCCGTGGTGGAACGCCTGCCATCGGGGCTCGCTCCACCTGCCTTGCCCTCCAGACTGGCGAGCACCTCCGCCACCGTGATCAGCTCCGCTGACCTGGCCAGCTGATAGCCGCCCCGGGGGCCGCGCAGGCTGCGCACCAGTCCACTGCGGCGCAGGCTGGTGAGCATCTGCTCGAGATAGCGCTCAGGAATCCCCTGGCGGCGGGCGATTTCACCGGCCTGGAGCACACCACCGTCTGAGAACACCTCAGCCAGCTCGATCAGGGCCACCAGTCCGTATTCCGTTTTGGTGCTGAAACTCACGGATCGCCGGATGCCTGGAGTCATTGTGACAAGGAATCCACGGTTTCTGCGTGGGGTTTGCGGGAGGCGTTGGCACCTGGGGCTCACAGCGGCGTGCGCGGCGCGGGGCTGGGGAACAGGGAGAGGAAGCCCTCGCGGCGCAGATCTTCCGCCTCGGCGGTGGCATTCCAGAGGGATTCGAAATAGAAGAACGCCACACCCATCCCCTTCTGCTGGGCCGTCTGCACCTGAGCCTGAATCAGCTGCATCGGAGCGGGCTTGGTGCGCAGCCCTGTCATCACCCCGATCGCGGTGGGGATCTTCTTGCGGGCTTCCGCGAGCTCGGGACGCGCCACTTCGGCGGCGAAGCTGGCCACATCAGGTCGGTAGAGCTGCACGATCACCTCATCGACGATGTTGCGCCGCAGCCAGCCCAGCCAGTCCTGCAGTTGCAGCTTGTAGGCGAAGTCGTAGTAGTTCGGGGAGACGGAAAAGATTGCCTTGGGCTTTTTGGCGTTCACGGCCTTGTGCAGTTCGACCATGAAGGCCGTGATCTTGTCGGCGCGCCACTTGATCCAGGCCTGATCCATCGGGTTGCTCGGCACGGCACGCTTGGTCTCCTTGGCGTAAAGCGCTTTGGTGTAGCTGTCGTAGCCGAACTCGTTGGGCAGGCTCATGTGATCGTCGAACTGAATGCCATCCCCGTCGTAGTTGCCCACCACCTCCAGCACCAGATCGGTGATGAATTGCTGCACCTCCGGCCTGAATGGATTGAGCCAGACCACTTCTCCGGCAGCGCTGATCGAGGTGCGGCTGCCGTCCTGCCGCTGGGTGAGCCAGGTGGGGTGTTGCAGAGCCAGCTCCGAAAACGGTGGCGCCATGAAGCCGAATTCGAACCAGGGGATCACGAGCATGCCCTTGGCATGACCCTCGCTGATCACATCCGCGACAATGTCCTGGCCTTCCAGTCCCTTGTAGGAAAACGACTGAATCTTGCGCGAACGGGTCACCTCACTGGTGTGAATGGCGTAGCCCGAATTCCAGACCACCGGATAGACGGTGTTGAAGTGCATGTCCTTCAACTGGTCCATCGCCGTTCGCAACTTGGTGCGATCGCGCATGGTGGTCATGTCGTTGGTCGTCATCCAGACCCCCCGGATCTCGCTGCGGGCGCCCTGGGCGGCACTCGGCGCGTTCAGCGCGGGAACCCCCACGACCAGCAGCAAGCTGCAAAGCATCAGAACCGGCAGCAGCCAACGCGTTCGTTTCATGGCGGCGGTCCGATCAGAGGCGGCCCGACCCTAGCGGTGGCTTCGGAGGCGCTCCAGCCACCGCGCTGGGAGCATTCCGGGAACGGAGGGGGCGGGATTCGAACCCGCGGAAGGTTTCCCTTCGCCGGTTTTCAAGACCGGAGCCATCAACCACTCGACCACCCCTCCAGGGGCCTGCCATCGGCCCACAGGGCCTCCGGCCTCGACAGTTTCCCATGGAACCTCCGTCATGGCCTCCGCCGCCGGCGCTCCTGAGCCGTGGTCGGATCGCTGTACGTTCTTGGCAGCCAACCTGGATGCCATGGGATCAGCTCCCGACTCAGCGGTGGACGCTCTGATGCATCGTCTGGAGCAGGACCCGGTGTTGCGGCAACGGCTCGAGGACGGCAACGATGAGGACCTGATCGCCTCGGCCCATGATCTTGGCTGCGCGCTCAGGAGCCACGAGGTGGGGCAGATCCGTCAGCGGATGCGTCTCCTTCACCTGGCGCTCCTGACCCGCCCCAGCCCCAGCGCTGACCAGGACCTCCAGCAGATCCTGATCGACCTCACTGATCTGCCCGGCCCCGCCTGAGATGGCCCTGAGCTGGGGCGAGCGCACCTATGTGATGGGCGTGATCAATGTCACGCCCGATTCCTTCAGCGATGGCGGTCGCTTCGTGGGCCCCGAAGCGGCGCTGCGCCAGGCCCGCCGGATGCTGCGGCAGGGGGCCGATCTTCTTGATCTCGGCGGCCAGAGCACCCGGCCGGGCGCGGCGGAGATCGACTCGGAAACGGAACAGGCGCGGGTACTGCCTGCCCTGGCCCTGATCCGCTCCGCCGGCGCCGATGTCGGCAGCCCCCTGGTCTCGATCGACACCTTTCGTGCGCCGGTGGCGGCAGCGGCCCTGGCCGCCGGTGCTCACTGGATCAACGATGTCAGCGCGGGACGCCGCGATCCCGACATCCTCTCGGTGGTGGCTGATTTCGGCTGTCCCTATGTGCTGATGCACAGCCGCGGTGACAGCCGCAGCATGGATGATCTGGCCAGCTATGGGGATGTGGTGGCGGAGGTGTGTGAGGAGTTGCACCGTGCCACCGACGCCGCCATGGCGGCCGGTGTCCGCCCCCAGCAGGTGATCTGGGATCCGGGCCTGGGCTTCGCCAAGACCACCGAACAGAACCTGGCGCTGCTGCGGGGATTGGCGGTGATGCGCCGCGAGGGCTTTCCCCTGCTGGTGGGTCCCTCGCGCAAGCGCTTCATCGGTGCCGTGCTCAACGAACCCAGACCAAGGGCGCGGCTCTGGGGAACAGCGGCTGTATGCGCTGAAGCGATCGCGGCCGGTGCGGATGTGCTGCGTGTTCACGATGTGGGCCCGATCGTGCAGACGGCCCGGATGGTGGACGCGATCCGGCGCGTCTGACCCGCCCTTGGGGAGCCATCGTGACGGTTCTGCAACGTTCTGGCGCTGATGGGCCGGAACTGTTGGGAGTCGGGCCACGACGTGG
The DNA here is from genome assembly GCF_034931165.1 of Synechococcus sp. BA-124 BA4. Taxonomy (NCBI): domain Bacteria; kingdom Bacillati; phylum Cyanobacteriota; class Cyanophyceae; order Synechococcales; family Synechococcaceae; genus Synechococcus; species Synechococcus sp. BA-124 BA4. The sequence goes on from NZ_JAYGIA010000015.1 coordinate 14,307, forward strand.
CTAGCTCTGGGGGCGTTGAATTGTTCTCAGCATGAGCCTCTCGGCGGTCGAGTGCCCTAACGGCATCTGCCACAGCTTTCACGGCGGTCACACCGTGGAGCGCATGAACCTGGATGACAGCCTCCAGCGCCACGGGCGCGACTGGTGCGAACGGCTGGCTGAGCGGGTCTATGAGCTCTCGGTGGACAGCTTCAGCGAAAGTGTCACGCCCCACCTCCATCAACCCGGCTGGCAGCGCCGCCACCTCGACTGGGAGTTCCACCTCCAGGCCGAGGATGCCGAAGCCGAACGCACGGTGGTGGACGGGACCATCAATGCCGTGGAGAGTTTCCTCCGCAGCCATGAGGTGCAACGCCTGTTCGTGCGCGAACTCGTGCAGGGCACCCTGGCGGAGGCCGGATCACGGGGGTCGCTGCGGGCCCGGGTGCTGCAGCAGCTGATCGAGCGGGAGCTGCTGGTGCTGATCAGTGAACAACGGGAGGAGCTGCTGGATCGGGTGGCCATGGCGATGCTCGATGAAGCCGATGGCCAGTTCGAGCCGGTGCGCAGCCTCGCCGGTGAGGCGCTCGAGCAGGTGGAGCACCTGCTGGTGAACCACGCCGAAGCCTCCCGCTGATGGATGGGGGGCGGGGCCGCAGACACCGCGCCCCCCTCGTTCCATCGCTTCAGGACACCACCGGTTCAGCCGCTGACGAGATCGCCGTAGAGATCCGGGCGGCGATCGGCGAGGTAGGTGGTCCCCTCCGGATGGGGATGGCGGTACTCGCCGGGCATCAGGTCGGCCAGCAGCAGGCAGGGCCTGTTGTCGGCCGCCAGCAGCAGGGACCCGTCCGGGGCGCAGATCACGCTGTTGCCGAGGTAGTGGGCCCAGGGCTCGTCGGCCACGGTTTCGAGGCCACAGCGGTTGGCGTAGGCCACGAAGCAGAAGTTCTGGAAGGCGTGGGCCGGCAGGAGGGTGCGGGAGACATCGGGGTAGGGAGGCGAGGTTCGCCGGCCGTCACTGAGCCGCACCCAGGTGTCGGCGGCGGTTGGAATCAGCACCAGCTGGGCACCACGAAGCGCCAGCAGACGGGTGAGCTCGGGAAATTCGGCTTCGTAACAGTTGAGCAGGCCCACGCCGATCCCGTTGACGGCGTGCACGGTGAAGGCCTCCCCCTCCTCCGCGAAGCGGTAGCCCTCGCTCCAGAACTTCCGCTCATCGGGGCCCCAGAGGTGGGTTTTCCGGTAATTCTTCAGCAGTCTGCCGCTGCCATCCAGCAGGGCGATGGCGTCGTAGAAGCGCTCCTCACCCGCCACCCGGGCCCGCTCGGCGTAGGGGCAGGCGATGGCCAGCCCCTGGCGACGGGCACAGGCCGCCACCCGCTCCAGGCTGGGGCCGTCGAGGGGTTCCGCCAGCTGCCGCACCCGAGCGGGATCGCTGGCGTAGCCACTGAGGTACAGCTCCGGGAAGGCCAGCAGCTGCGCACCCCAGCCGGCGGCGGTCGCGCAAACCTGCTCGAGCCGCTGCAGGTTCTCCTCCACGGCCGCCTGAGTGCCGGCCCGCCCCTCGCCCTGCCAGAGCGCCAGCCGCAATCCTTCCCCCGGGGCCGGGGGTTCCGGCAGGATCCGGCTCAGCAGCAGGGCCTGGGAGGGCAGCTCATCCACTCTGGCCGGCCGCGCGCAGGTCGAAGCGATCGAGGTTCATCACCTTGCACCAGGCCGCGATGAAATCGGCCACGAACTTCGCCGGCGCGTCGTTCTGCGCATAGACCTCCGCCAGGGCCCGCAGCTGGGAGTTGGAGCCGAACACCAGATCCACCCGGGTGCCGCTCCAGCGCAGCTCGCCGCTGTGGCGATCGCGCCCCTCGAAGGTGTCCGCGGCTTCGGAACAGGGTGTCCACACCGTGGCCATATCCAGCAGGTTCACGAAGAAGTCGGTGCTGAGGGTGCCGACGCGGTGGGTGAACACGCCATGGGCTGAGCCGCCGGCATTGGCCCCCAGAACCCGCAGGCCACCCACCAGCACCGTCATCTCCGGCGCGCTCAGGCTGAGCAGCTGGGCCCGGTCGATCAGCAGCTCCTCGGCACGTACCCTGAAGGCCTGCTTCTGGTAGTTGCGGAAGCCGTCGGCCTTGGGCTCCAGCACCGCGAAGGAGGCGGCATCGGTCTGCTCCTGGCTGGCATCGGTGCGGCCCGGGCTGAAGGGCACCTCCATCGCCTGGCCTGCGGCTCGCGCCGCCGCCTCCACGGCGGCGCATCCCGCCAGCACGATCAGATCCGCCAGGGACACCCGGGTGCCATCGGTCTGGGCGGTGTTGAAGCTCCGCTGGATTCCTTCGAGCACGCCCAGCACCCGGGTCAGCTGCTCGGGCTGGTTCACCTCCCAGCCGTTCTGGGGGGCCAGGCGGATCCGGGCGCCGTTGGCGCCGCCGCGCTTGTCGGAGCCGCGGAAGGTGGAGGCCGAGGCCCAGGCCGTGGCCACCAGCTCCGCCGTGGTGAGCCCGGAGGCCAGCACCCGGGCCTTCAGCTCGGCGATGGCGGCGGGGCCGATCAGCGGATGGTCGACGGCAGGGAGCGGGTCCTGCCAGATCAGATCGTCGGCGGGGACTTCAGGACCGAGGTAGAGCGCCTTGGGCCCCATGTCGCGATGGGTGAGCTTGAACCAGGCGCGGGCGAAGGTGTCGGCGAAGGCCTGCTGATCCTGGTGGAAGCGGCGGGCGATCGGCTCGTAGATCGGATCGAAGCGCAGCGACAGATCGGCCGTGGTCATCATCGGCCGGTGCCGCTTCGATGGATCGTGGGCGTCCGGGATCAGGTGCTCCTCGCGCACATCCTTCGCCCGCCACTGCCAGGCGCCGTAGGGGCTTTTCTCCAGTTCCCACTCGTAGCCGAAGAGCATCTCGAAATAGCCCCGGTCCCAGGTGGTGGGGTTGGGCTTCCAGGCCCCTTCGATGCCGCTGGTGGTGGCATCGGCCCCCTTGCCGCTGCCGAACCGGTTGTGCCAGCCCAGCCCCTGCTCCTCGATCGGGGCCCCTTCCGGTTCCGGTCCCATCAGATCCGGGGATCCGGCGCCGTGGGCCTTGCCGAAGGTGTGCCCACCGGCCACCAGGGCCACGGTTTCCTCGTCGTTCATGGCCATGCGGGCAAAGGTTTCGCGCACGTCCCGCCCGGAGGCCACAGGGTCCGGTTCACCGTTGGGGCCTTCGGGATTCACGTAGATCAGGCCCATCTGCACGGCCCCCAGGGGAAGCTCCAGCTCCCGATCGCCGCTGTAGCGCTCATCGCCGAGCCAGGTGGTTTCCTTGCCCCAGTAGATGTCCTCCTCCGGCTGCCAGATGTCCTCGCGGCCGCCCCCGAATCCGAAGGTGGGGAAGCCCATCGACTCGAGCGCACAGTTGCCCGTGAGGATGATCAGATCGGCCCAGGAGAGCCGGTTGCCGTACTTCTGCTTGATCGGCCAGAGCAGGCGGCGGGCCTTGTCGAGGTTGCCGTTGTCGGGCCAGCTGTTGATCGGGGCGAAGCGCTGGTTGCCGGTGCCGCCACCGCCCCGGCCGTCGCCGGTGCGGTAGGTGCCGGCGCTGTGCCAGGCCATGCGGATGAACAGACCACCGTAGTGGCCCCAGTCGGCGGGCCACCAGTCCTGGGAGTCGGTCATCAGGGCGTGGAGATCCCGCTTCACGGCGGCGAAATCCAGTTCGTTGAAAGCCTCGGCGTAGTTGAACTCCGCCCCGAGCGGGTTGGAGGCCGGCGCGTGCTGGTGCAGGATCCCCAGGTTGAGCTGGTTGGGCCACCACTGCCGGTTCGACTGATCCCCGGCCGTGGTGGGTGCACCGGTGCGGCCAGCAAATGGGCACTGGCTGATGGCGGTCATCGACGGTCTCCTGGCAAGCGACGTGGGCTGGAGTCACCCCTCTCGACCGTATGCAGCACCGCCTGGGGGAGCAGGCGCCCAACACAATCCGTAGCGGCTGAGGGCCCAGGCGGGGTGGCTCGACGCCCAGAGATTCGTGCCTGCGTCGTCGGCTCTCCGACTCACTGCCGATCTGAGACGAGCCCCGGTCATGGTCATCGCCGAGGTCGGCCTGCAGGCGCTCTATGGAGCGATGGTCAAGCCTCCATCCAAAGGAAGAGAGACTCCCTGGACAAAATCCGATGCGGGACTGGCCAGAAACAAGGCCACATTGGCTACTTCCGTCGGTTCCCCAAAGCGATGCAGGGGTATTCTTTGCTCTTTCTCACGTCTGGGTTTTTCCTTGGAAGGACTGTCCCAGATGTCATGGCCCATTTTAGTCAGGATGACCGTTGGACAGATAGCGTTGACATGAATATTGTGTGGACCCCATTCAACGGCCATGGTCCTGGTCAGTTGGTTGAGAGCTGCCTTTGATGCCGCATAAGCGCCTAATCCAGGAGTGCCGATGAAGGCTCCAATCGATGAGATGTTGACCACCTTGCCATGTCCCCTCTTGATCATCTGCGGAGCAATGGCCTGAGAAAGAAGCAAGACCGAGCGAAGATTGACTGAAAATACATCATTCCAGTCTGCCTGGGTGGTTTCAAGGATCGACCGGACCCTGGCGATGCCGGCATTGTTGACAAGAACATCCCATTGCGGGGAAAGAGCCAGTGCTTTTTGACCTGCTCGTCCTGCTCCCTCCATTGACGACACGTCTTCTTCGATCACCCAGCAGTTGCGATGATTGTTCTCGACAATTCCTTGGATCCTGCTCAGTCCCTCCCTGTCCCTGCCGATCACGCCGATGTCTGCTCCGGCTTCGGAGAATCGTTCAGCGATTGCCGCACCCAGGCCCTTGGAACCTCCGGAAATCAATGCCCTCTGGCCATCGAGTCGAAAATCCTTCATCCCCGGCCTCTCCAGATCACGTTTGACGTCAGCTCTTTTCGGTGCTGGTTTCTGAGTCTTCGAAGCGAAGTCGTTTCGACCCTCTCAACTCCTGCCAGGGTCAGAATCCGTTCTCAACCACCAGGTCCTCAAGCGCCAGTTGCCCCGGTTTGGGCCAGGGCTCCTGGGTGCCTTTCCCGATCGCCACCATCGGACCCATCACATGGTCCTCCGGCAGGTGGATCAGCTCCGCCAGCTTTTCGATCTCGAAGCCGATCATCGGGCAGCTCTGGTAACCCATACCGATGGCTGCCAGCATCAGGGTCTGCATCGCCAGGCCGATGGAGCGCTGGGCCTCATCGCGCTGGAGCCACTCCCTGCCCTCATGGAAGGGGCCCATCCAGCCCACCAGCAGTTCAGCGACAGGCTGCGGAGCATTCACCCAGTAGCGCTCGGGTTGTTTGCTCCAGGCCTTCATGTCGGCGGTGAAGAGAACCAGCAGGGAGGCATCGGTGATCTGGGCCTGATCGTTGCCATAGTCCCGGCGGATCGTGGCCCGCAGAGCCGGATCGCGCAGGATCACAAAGCGCCAGTGCTGAATGTTGAAGCTGGTGGGTGCCTGGATGGTGGCCTCCAGCAGGCGCCTTTCCTCTTCCGCCGTCAGGCGGTGGCTGGGGTCGAAGTGCTTCACCGCCCGCCTGGCGTAGATGGCGTCGATCACGTCCATGACAGAGGAGTGGCAGAGGCTCAGGAGGCGACCCTACCCGCTCTCGCTGGTTACGGTGGTCGCCTCTGGAGTTCAGGCGTGGGACTGCTCGTTGACGGGGTCTGGCACGACCAGTGGTACGACACCAGCAGCAGCGGTGGCCGGTTCATTCGCTCCGCCTCGCAGTTCCGCCACTGGGTGACGCCGGACGGCCGGCCCGGTCCCACGGGCACAGGGGGGTTTTGCGCCGAGGCGGACCGCTATCACCTCTACATCTCCCATGCCTGCCCATGGGCCCATCGCACAGCCATCTTCCGCAGCATCAAGGGTCTGGGCCCGATGGTCTCGGTGTCGGTGGTGCACTGGTTGATGGGTGAGGAGGGATGGACGTTTCAGCCGGGTGAAGGGGTGATCCCTGACCCGATCCATCATGCCCGGGTTCTGCACACGATCTACACGAACTCAGATCCGAGCTACAGCGGACGAGTGACTGTACCTGTGCTCTGGGACAAGGCGACGGAGCAGATTGTGAACAACGAATCCTCGGAAATCATTCGCATGTTCAACAACGCCTTCGATGGCCTTTGCGCGGCTCCCGGTGATTACTATCCAGAGAATCTATGGGATGAGATTGACCGGCTTAATCAACTGATCTACGACACGGTGAACAACGGCGTGTACCGCTGCGGCTTTGCCACCAGTCAGGAGGCCTACGATGAGGCGATCCAGCCCCTGTTTGCCACCCTCGACCTGCTAGAGGAGCGCCTCGCGGATCAGCCCTACCTGCTGGGCAGCCGGCTCACCGAGGCCGACTGGCGGCTGTTCACCACCCTGGTGCGCTTCGATGCGGTGTATGTGGGGCATTTCAAGTGCAACCTGCGCCGGATCGTCGACTACCCCAACCTGTGGCGCTACGTGCGCGAGCTCTACTGCTTCCCGGGAGTCGCTGAGACTGTGAACATGCAGCACATCAAGGGTCATTACTACCAGAGCCACCCCAGCATCAATCCTGCTGGGGTGGTGCCGGCTGGTCCCGTGATCGACTGGCCGTAGCCGTTCAGGGGGCCGTGACTCCCTCGATCCGGTCTTCGATCTCCTGATAGATCTCCTGGAGCTGGGCGATGTTCTCCTCGCTGGTGTCCCAGTAGCCTCGGCCGTTCACTTCCAGCAGGGTGCCGACGATGCGGCGGAAGCTGTGGGGATTGAGTTCCATCAGCCGTTTGCGCATCTCGGCGTCGTTGATGAAGGTGTCATTGGCCTCTTCATACACGAAGTTATCCACCGCGCCACTGGTGGCGCTCCAGCCCAGGGTGAAGTTGAGCCGCTTGGCCACTTCGCGCACCCCTTCGTAGCCGGAATTGAGCATGCCTTCATACCACTTGGGATTGAGCAGCTTGGTGCGGGAATCGAGTCGGATCGTTTCGCTCAGTGATCGCACCTGGGCGTTGGCGGTGGTGGTGTCGGCGATGTAGCTTGTCGGAGCTTTGCCATCGTCGCGCAGCCCCGCGATCAACTTGGTGGGGTCGGAGTCGAAGTAGTGGCTCACATCGGTGAGAGAGATCTCAGCCGAATCGAGGTTCTGGAAGGTGACGTCGGCGGTTTTCATCGCCGATTCGAAGACTTCGCGGTTCTGGTTCATTTCGCCGGGGTTGTCGGCGTTGAAGGCGAAGGTTTTTCGAGAGAGGTACATCTCCTGCAGTTCTCCCTCCTCTTCCCAGGTGCTGTTCTCGACAGCCAGGTTCACATTGGAGGAATAGCTGCCGCTGGCATTGGAGAACACCCGCGTGGCCGCCTCGCGCAGGCTGATGCCCTGGGCCGCCGCCTGGTCCTGGGAGTGCTTGCGAACGAAGTTCAGCTCCAGCGGCTCATCAGCCTCGGCGGCCATCTTCACGCCCTGATCGATCAGGCCCATCTGGTTGATGAACAGATCGCGGAACACTCCGCTGCAGTTCACCACCACGTCGATGCGCGGACGGCCCAGCTCTTCCAGGGAGATCAGCTCCAGCTTGTTGACCCGGCCGAGGGAATCGGGCACGGGGCGCACGCCGATGAACCAGAGGATCTGGGCGAGGGATTCGCCGTAGGTCTTGATGTTGTCGGTACCCCAGAGCACGCAGGCGATCGTTTCGGGCCAGGTGCCCTGTTCGGCCCTCTGGCGCTCGATCAGACGATCCACCACCACCTTGGCGGCGGCGATGGCGGCGCGGGTGGGGATCGCCTGGGGGTCGAGGGCATGGATGTTCTTGCCGCTGGGCAGCACGCCGGGGTTGCGGATCGGATCACCACCAGGGCCGGGGATCACGTATTCGCCGTCGAGAGCCCGCAGCAGGCTCTCCATCTCCATGTCGGCGCAGATCTGCTCGAGGCAGAAGCGCAGGTAGCCGAAGAGCCGGTCGAGCTCCGTGGGCTCGACCGCCGCAAAACCCGAGGCGCGGCAGGAGCTCAGCCAGGGGCTGGGCCGCTCATAGCCGAAGCGCTCCAGCAGGGCGAAGAACCAGCCGAAGCGGCCCTTGAGATCCACCCGTCCATCGCTGCCGGTGACCGCGCGCACCATCGAGGCCACCGCCCCGCGGCAGGCCTCGGTGATCCGTTGGTTCAGCTCCACATCGGCCAGGACCCCGGCGTCATTGCCGCGGTACACGTCATCGATCGTGCGGCCCAGGCTCTCGGCCAGCAGAGCCGGCAGGCTGCGGTAACCCTCCTCCTCCCGCTCCAGCGCGGCGATGTTCACCAGGGTGGCGATCGCCTCCTCGGCGGTGGGCGGCTTGCCGATCGTGTGCAGGCCGCAGGGCAGCAGCCGGCTCTCGATTTCCATCAGCTGGCTGTAGAGCGCCCCCACCACGCGATCACGGCCGTCGAGGTCGAGCTCGCCGGCATCCGCCTGCGGCAGGGTCACGTCCTTGTCGAGATTGCACTGGCGGGCCGTTTCCACGATCGCGTTGACGATCTGCACGCCACGGCTGCTTTCGCGCAGCTGCTGGTAGGAGCCCACCAGTTCGCCCAGTTCCTTCAGCCCCTTGTAGAGCCCGGCATTCTCGGCCGGTGGGGTGAGATAGCTGATCGTGGCGGCATAACCCCGCCGCTTGGCGATCGTGGCTTCCGAGGGGTTGTTGGCTGCGTAGTAGTACAGATTCGGAAGGGCGCCGATCAGTGAATCCGGGTAGCAGGTTTCGCTCATGCCCATCTGTTTGCCGGGCATGAATTCCAGCGAACCGTGGGTGCCGAAGTGCAGGACCGCATCGGCGCCCCAGACCTTCTCGAGATAGGTGTAGTAGGCGGCGAAGCCGTGATGGGGGCTGGCACTGCGGGAATACAGCAGCCGCATCGGATCGCCTTCGTAGCCGAAGGTGGGCTGAACGCCGACGAACACGTTGCCGAAGTGGCGGCCGTAGATCAGCAGGTTGGTGCCGTCGGAGTTGAGGTTGCCCGGGGGCTTGCCCCAGTTCTCCTCCAGACGTTCGGAATAGGGGGTGAGCCGCTCATACTCCTCGACACTCATTCGGTGGGCGATCGCCAGCTCAGGTGCACCCTGGAGTGCTTCGGGGTCGTTGATCACCGCCTCCATCAGCGCCTTGGAATCCCGTGGCAGGTTCTGCACGTCGTAGCCCTTGCGCTTCATCTCCTCCAGCACCCGGTGGATGGAGCCGAAGACATCCAGGTAGGCCGCGGTGCCGACGTTGCCCTTGTCAGGGGGGAAGCTGAAGACCGTGATCGCCAGCTTCTTGTCGATGCGGGGCTTGGTGCGCAGAGAGGCCCAGCGGATCACCCGCTCGGCGATCGCTTCCACCCGGTCCTGGAGGGTGTGAGCCTTGCCGGTGGCGTCATCGCGGCCGCTGAGCACGATCGGCTCAATGGCGCCATCGAGTTCGGGGATGGCGATCTGCAGGGCCACCTGCACGGGGTGCAGGCCCAGGTCGCTCTCCTCCCACTCCTGGGTGGTCTGGAACACCAGCGGCAGGGCGACCATGTAGGGCCGGTTCAGTTTCGAGAGCGCCTCGATGGCGCGGGGGTGGTCCTGGCGGGCCGGGCCGCCGATCAGAGCGAAGCCCGTGAGACTCACCACCCCATCCACGATCGGCTGATCGGGATTGAGCGGGTCGTAGAAGAACGCCTTCACGGGCTTGGAGAAGTCGAGCCCGCCGCAGAACACCGGGATCACCGTGGCGCCCCGGTATTCCAGTTCCTGGATCACAGCCACGTAGTGGGCCTCATCGCCGGTGACGATGTGGCTGCGCTGCAGCACCAGGCCGATCACCGGTCCGCCTCGGGCCTTCTCGCTCAGGTCGGCTCGGCTGTCGCTCCAGTTCAGGTATTCCTTGAGATCCTCGAACATCCCCGGCGCCAGGGGGTGCCAGAGACCCAGGTCCGGGAACACCACCGGCTCGGCCACCTCGAGCTCGGGCCGGCCGGTGTCGCCCCGGGGGAACACGTATTTGTCGGCCAGCATCAACAGGAAGTTGCGCAGGTTGTCCGGCGTACCCCCGAGCCAGTACTGGAAGCTGAGCATGAAGGAGCGGGCGTCCTGCGCCTTCTCCACCGGCAGATACTTCAGAACCGTGGGCAGGGTGTTGAGCAGTTTCAACATCGCGTCCTGGAAGCCGGCGCCATTGGCCTCCTTCCGCTTCTTCATGAAGCTGGCGATGGCGCTCTTGCTCTGGCCCAGCTGGGCCATCGAGAACGTGCCCAGCTTGTTGAGCCGCATCACCTCCGGCATGGAGGGGAACACCACGGCAGCCTTGAGGCGATCGCGGTGGGGCGCCACGGCCTCCACCACCTTCTGGGCCAGATCCTCGATGAAGATCAGCGAGGCGATGAAGACATCGGCTTCGGCCACATCGGCGCAGAAGGCGGCGTAGTTCTCCGGATCACGCAGCTCCTCGATCAGGTAGCCGCTCAGATCGACCGCCAGGGCGGGGTTGGTGGCGTTGAGGCTGGTGGCCGCCTGGGTGAGCGCGTTCTGGTACTGGGGCTCGAGCACCACGTAGACCGCACGCATCACCGCCCGACCTTCACTGCCGGCTGGGGCCTCGCCGTTGCCGGGGCTGACCCGGCGGTTGGCGGAGCGGACCTGCGTGAACATCGGCGCTGGAGTTGAGCAATGTGAAGGAGCCTACGAAAGCTCCTCCAGCCCCGCGACTTTGCTCCCCAAGGCTTTACAGGAGTGACGCCGGGGTGGGAATCGACGCCATAGGCTCCCTCCACGCAGCGATCACGTCCGGCCCATGACCCCCACCGACGCGCGCCCCGCCTCGATTCCGGTGGTGGTGGCCGGTGCCCTGGGCCGCATGGGGGCCGAAGTGGTCAAAGCCGTGACTGCGGCGGAGGATTGCCGCCTGCTCGGCGCGATCGACACCACCCCTGACAAGGAGGGGCTCGACGTGGGTCTGGAGCTGGGGCTGGGGGAACTGGAGGTGGCGATCACCGCCGACTTCGAAGGCTGCCTCTGCCAGGCCAGCCAGCTGGTGCGGGGCGATGGTCCCGGCGCCGGCGCGGTGCTGGTGGATTTCACCCATCCCTCCGTCGTTCATGAGCACACCCGCGCCGCGATCGCCTACGGCGTCCATCCGGTGATCGGCACCACCGGCCTGAGCCCCGAGCAACTGGCTGAGCTGGCGGTGTTCGCCGACAAGGCCGGCATCGGCGGTGCCGTGATTCCCAATTTCTCCGTGGGCATGGTGCTGCTGCAGCAGGCCGCCGCCGCCGCCGCCCGCTTCTACGACTTCGCCGAGCTCACCGAGCTTCACCACAACCGCAAGGCCGATGCCCCCAGCGGCACCTGTCTCAAGACCGCCGAGCTGATCGAGGAGCTGGGCAAATCCTTCAACGTCCCCCAGGTGGAGGAGCACGAAACCCTGGCGGGCTGCCGCGGCGGTCAGCGGCCGAGCGGCCTGCGGTTGCACTCGCTGCGGCTGCCCGGGCTGGTGGCCCACCAGGAAGTGATGTTCGGCGCGCCCGGAGAGACCTACACCCTGCGTCACGACACGATCGAACGCTCCGCCTACATGCCCGGCGTGCTGCTCACCCTGCGGCGGGTGCGGCAGTTGCAGGGCCTGGTCTACGGGCTCGAGCGCCTGCTCTGACGCCATGCTGATTCCCCTCAAGCCCGGTGAACTGCAGCGGCTGATTCCGGCGGTGGCCAGCGGACCCCAGTTCAGCTTCTGCAGCGGCAATCCTCAGAAGATCCTGCAACGGGTGCTGATCTCGGTGATCGGCGGGGTGATCTCGCTGCTGATCGCCCAGAGCCAGTTCTCCTACCGCTTCGCGTCGGTCTGGCTGGTGGCGGGCTTCGTCCTGCTGCTCTATGTGCTCTGGGGCCCGATCCTGGAGGCTGGCCGCAGGAATGCCACGCTGCGCCGCTATCCCCGCGCGGCGCTCTACGAGGCGCGGGTGGGCGATCTGTTCACCAAGGAGCTGGTGGAGCAGCGCAAGGAGCAGGCGGATCAGCGCGGTCGGCTGGAGCTCGTGGAGAACCGGCGCACCTGGCTGTCCCTGGAGCTGGAGGACGACGACGGCTACCTGGGCTCGGTGCGCTTCCCGATGGAGAAGAAGCACCAGACCATCCGCCGCGGCATGGTCGTGCGCGGTCTGGTGCTCAGCGAGCGTCCCGACTTCTCCCGGATCGATGCCATGAGCGACGCCTGGATCCCGCAGCTCAGGATCTGGGTGGGCGAGTACCCCTACCTGCTGCGGCCGGCTTTCGAGGAGCTGTGCCTGAAGCGCCTTCGCTGAAGCGCCCCGCTTCCGCCAACGGGTGTTTACGTTCCGCAACAATGTGTTACATTGAGTTCATCGAAACGGAGACCTCCATGGCTCAATCCACCGCCACCGCCCCCAGCTCGGCCCCTGTGACCGCCAGCGAGCGGGCCACCATCCGCGGCGCCACCGTCACCACCGAAGACGGCGGCCGCCTCAATGCCTTCGCCACCGAGCCCCGCATGGAAGTGGTGAGCCCCGAGAGCGGCTGGGGTTTCCATGAGCGCGCCGAGAAGCTGAACGGCCGCATGGCCATGC
>NZ_JAYGIA010000016.1:0-26646 GCF_034931165.1 Synechococcus sp. BA-124 BA4
GGTGCGCCCCCAGCCCCCGTTGGCATCGAGGCGGAGTCTGGCCCCGTTCGGAAGCCGTTCCAGCAGCTGCTCGAGCAGCTGGCGCTCCTGAAGGTCGTCGGTGGCCGCCACCTTCCACTTCAACGTGAGAGGAAGACCACCCTGCTGAGCCGGCTGGCTGCGCTGGTGGGTGTCCAGGACCCGCTCCAGGGCCGGCAGCAGCTGAGGACCGGCCGGAAGCAGCCATGCAGGAGCCGGCGGCGGCAGCCACCCCCCGGCAGCGGTCCCCACCAACCTCTGGATCTCGCCCAGGGCGGCTCCGAGGGCAAAGGCCAGAGCCGCCGGCAGGGCCGGCAGACGACCCTCCAGCTCCTGACGATCGACCGTGGAGCCGAGGGCCTCGATGGCCCTGGCGATCCTGGCCAGTTCCGACTCAGCGGCGCCCTGCTGGGCTCCGAGCGCGATCGGTGCCGCCTCACCCCAGCCCCGATCGAGCAGCGGCGCCGACTCGCCCTCGCCCCCGGCCAGCGGCTCGAGCCGCAACAGCCAGCCACGCTTGCTCCTCAGCGTGCCCCGGGCGGTGACCAGGGGAATGGGCAAGGCCAGATCGAAGCGCCTCCAGTGCAGGCGAAGCTTCACCGCAGCGGCAGCCAGGGGCCGATCGCCAGGCCCAGCGCCAGGCCCAGACCATTGAAGGCCTGAAAGCGCAGGGCCAGGAACTTGCTGCCGGCGATCCGCTCAGGAGCGGCATGGTGATCCCGCAGCAACTGGATCAGGGCCCTGGCGGAAGGCAGGCCCACCATCCCCAGCAGGGCCGTCAGCGGCCATCGGCCCAGCAGCACCGGTGCCCACTGCAGAGCCAGGGTCAGGGCGATGAACCAGGGCACCAGGGCCGCGGCGCCGGCGGTGCCCAGCTTCACCACCGGCGAGCGCTTGCCGTGGCTGGCGTCCTGCTCCACCTGATGGAAATGGGAGCAGAACAGCACCAGGGTGGTGGCCAGGGCGGGACCGCTGCCCAGCAGGAGGGCAGCCTTCCAGGGAACAGCGGGGGCGGCCGTGGGCGCCAGGGCCATCAGGGCGGCGGCGGTGGCCAGGGGCCCGAAGGCCAGCCAGCAGAGCGGTTCGCCCAGGCCGCGGTAGCCCAGCCGCAGGGGGGGACCCTGGTAGGCGTAGCCGAGGACGCAACAGCCCAGCACCAGAGCCAGCACCAGGGGGGTGCTGCGGGCCGCCACCAGGGCGAACAGCGCCAGGCCGAGCACCAGGCAGCTATTGGCGAGCTGGGCCACCCGGTCGCGGCGGCCGGTGAGATTGACCAGGGAATGGGGCTTGCCGAGCCGATCCACGCCGGTGTCGGCATCGAAGACATCGTTGGCCAGGTTCTCCCAGCCCAGCAGCAGAACCGCCGCCAGCAGGAAGGCCAGCACCTGATCCAGGCGTGGCACCTGGCCCTGGCCGGCCCACCAGCCCGCAGCCAGAAGCACCGGCATCACCGCCACGGAATACATCGGCCATTTGATCGCCGCCTTCCAGAGGCGGCGGCGGGCCGGGTCGTGGGAGCGATCCCCAGCCGGGAGGCCTCCCGTGGAGTCCCCATCGGCGTAACGGCTTGCGACGACCTGGGGGTCGGACATGGGCAGCAGGGACGGCGAACCGGGAAGGACCCATACATTTGAGCAGCTTCCATGGCCACCGCCGCCGTCGTCCTGGTGCAGGTCGTTCCCTCCTTCACCGAACTGCTCGCCGCCGCCGCCCAGGGGGCCCGGCAGCTGGAGGAGGAGGGCGTGCTCAGCCTGGCGCTGCCCATGCCCTGCCGGGATCCCCTGGCCCTGCTCCCCCACCTCGACGACGGCGGGCACTTCCGCTTTCTCTGGGACGGTGCACCGGGCCTCTGCCTGGCGGCCAGCGGCACCACCCACCACCTGGAGCTGAGCGGACCCAGACGGTTCGAGCTGGCCCAGCGCTTCAGCGCGATGAGCCTCAGCCGCCTGGGGCAACAGCCCCAGAGCGTTCCGCCCCTGGCCAGGCCGAGGGTGCTGCTCGCCTTCTCCTTTTTTGACAGCCCGCTGCAGGAGACCAGCGCTGCGGTCCCGGGGGTGCAGGCGGTGCTGCCACGCTGGCAGCTGAGTCGCCAGGGACGCCACTGCTGGCTGCGGCTGCAGCGCTGCCTCGGCGGTGAGGTCACCCCCCGGAGCGTGGCCGAGGAACTCTGGGAGCGGGCCCGGCTCCTGAGCCGGCTGCCGGCCGAGGGGGAGGGCTGGCTCCCCAGCACCTCCCGGGTGGGCATCACCAGCCGTTCCTGCTGGGAGAGCGACTACCGCGAGGCGGTCCGTCAGGCTCTGGGACTGGTGGAAGGGGGAGCCCTGCGCAAGCTGGTGGTGGCGGTGCGCCAGCAGGTGGGGCTGGATCAGCCACTCGACCCTCTGGAGCTGCTGGCCCGCCTGCGCCGTCACCAGCCGGGCAGCTGCCGCTTCCTCTGGCAGCAGCGCCCCGGCGATGCTCTGATCGGTGCGTCCCCCGAGCGGTTGCTGGCGGTGCGCCAGGGCCAGCTGCGCTGCGATGCCCTGGCGGGCACCGCCCCGCTTGGACCACCGGCCGAGCAGCTCACCCAATCGACCAAGGACCGCCACGAACATGAACTGGTGGTGGAGGCGATCACCCGGGTGCTCTCGGAGGCGGGGCTGACACCCCGGCGGCCCCGCCATCCCCGTCTGGCCCGTCACGGCAAGCTGGTGCATCTGCACACCCCCATCACCGCAGCCCTGACCGAGCACCAGCCCCTGGCCCTGGCCGAGGCCCTGCATCCCACTCCGGCGGTGGCCGGACTGCCGCGGCGCGAGGCGATGGCCTGGTTGCGCAGCCTCGAACCGTTCGAGCGGGGCCACTACGCCGCACCGATCGGCTGGATCGACAGCGCCGGCGATGCCGAGCTGCGGGTGGCGATCCGCAGCGGCCGGCTTCGCGGCCATTGCCTGGAGCTCACCGCCGGCGCCGGGCTGGTGCGGGGGTCCGAGCCTGAGCGGGAACTCCAGGAAGTGGCCCTGAAGCTGGGGGTGCTGCAGCAACAGCTCAACCTGAGCGCCCCGCATCCGCCGCGGATCGCCCCATCGGCCGGCCAGCAGGCGGCCAGCACACTTCACCAGACGGTGGGGTGAACGCCCATGACGCCGGTGGTCGTTGCGGTGCTGCTGCTGGGGGGGCTTGTGGGCCTGGCGCTGCTGCTGTTGCGCTGGCTGGGGCGCCTGCGCCTTTACCGGATCATCTTCGAAGCCGACACTCCGGCTGGCAAGGCGTTCGATGTGGTGCTGCTGCTGGCGATCGCCGCCAGCGTTCTGACGGTGATCCTGGAGAGCGACCCCAGGCTGAAACTGCAGCCCATGATTCCCTTCGAGGCCCTCGAGTGGAGCTTCACCCTGGTGTTCAGCCTGGAATATGTGCTGCGGCTGTTCTGTGTCGAGCGGCCCCTGCGCTACGCCACCAGCTTCTTCGGGCTGGTGGATCTGGTGGCGATCCTGCCCACCTTCGTAGGTCTGATGGTCCCGGGCTCCCAGTCGTTCCTGGTGGTGAGGATCCTGCGGCTGCTCCGGGTCTTCCGGATCCTCAAGCTGGGGGAATACCTGCAGGAAGCCGACCTGCTCTGGCAGGCCCTTGTGGCCAGCCGCCGCAAGATCCTGGTGTTCCTGCTCACGATGGTCACCCTGGTGATCGTGATCGGAGCTCTGATGGTTCTGATCGAGGGTGAAACCGGCGGCTTCGTGAGCATCCCCGTGGGGATCTACTGGGCTGTGGTCACCATCACCACGGTGGGCTATGGCGATGTCACTCCCGTGACCCCTCTAGGCAGGTTCGCGGCCTCGGCCGTGATGCTGCTGGGGTACAGCATCATCGCCGTCCCCACCGGGATCCTCAGCGTGGGTCTGCAGGAGGCCCAGCGCCAGCGCCGTGAGTCGGCCAGGGACTGCCCGAGCTGTGGCTGCACGCCCCACGACCGTGATGCCCGCCACTGCAAAGCCTGTGGCGCGAAGCTCTGAAGCCTGGCGCCAACAGCTCGGCGCCACCGGAGACGGGCGCCATCCCCGGAGGGGTTCTCCACCCCCGGAGGCGCTGCCCATCGCCGAACGCCATCCATCACACCCCACGGCCCTGAGCCACCGGAACCTCCAGCCGATCGACCGGCTGATCGTGCTGCGGGACGGCACGCTCCCGGCAGCCGCCTGGAACCAGGCGCTGAACGACAAAGCCCACCTCATGCGCCTCTGGCCCAGGGGGCAGGAGCGTCCTGAGAGCCCGGACTGGGACGCGGACCTCAGGCCGGCGCAGGTGATCAACATCCAGCCGGACCGCCGTGGGCATCTGGGGAGGCTGGCCCGCACTGTGCTGCGCCTGCAGACCGTGCTCGTGCTGGGCTCCGATGGGGGCCAGGGGCTTGGCCCCCATCGGAGCCCTGGCGGCCATGGAGGAGGTGGGTCTTGATGAGACCGACGTGGTGATGGGGGTGAGCATCGGCTCCCTCGTGGCCTCCCTGCTGGCATTCGGTCTCTCCAGCGGCGAGATCCTTTCCCAGCTGGAACGGGTGATCATCCGTTCCAGCCCCTACAACCTCACCCTGCCCCGTGACGCCCTCTTCACCCTGGCCAACCCCCGGCGGGAGATGGAACTCTTCTTCGGCCCCACCCGCCTCCAGGACTGCTGGCTGAGACTGCACTGCTTCTCGACGAACCTCTCCCGCAACCGTCTGCAGGCCTGGTGTCTGGGCAGCATCCCCACCGCGGTGATCACCAGCATGTCGATGCCGGGGAGCTTTCCGCCCGTGGAGGACAGCCGGGGGGACCTGCACGTGGATGGGGGCATCCTGAACAACCTGCCGATCGCCGCCGCCCGTGGCCTGAGTGACGGGCGGGTGATCGCCGTGTCGTTGGATGTGGATCCCGATACGGCCGACCAGGACAGCCCGGACCGGAAGCGCCGCCGCTCCTCAATAGCCAGGACCATCATCAGCGCGATGATGTGCACCTCCCACAGCCAATCAAGAGCCCAGGAAAATCTGGCCGATCTGGTGCTCAAACCCGAGATCGGGGCCTATCCCCTCCTCGGCTGGAAGAGCTACCGGGAGATCGTCCTGGCGGACCAGGGTCATGCCCGCTCCCGGCTGGGGGATGGCACCCGCTTCAGACGTGCGGCAACGCCGCGATCGTGAGATCGGCCAGCGGCACGCCGCCCAGCCGCTCGATCTCCCGAACGCCGGTGGGACTGGTGACGTTGATCTCACTCAGGCGATCACCGATGACGTCGATCCCCACGAAGAACAGCCCGGCCGCGCGCAGGGCCGGGGCCAGTTCGGCGCAGATGGTGCGCTCAACATCGGTGAGGGCGGTGGCCTCCGGTTCCCCGCCCACCGCCAGGTTGCTGCGGAACTCTCCGGGCGAGGGGCGACGGTTCACGGCTCCGAGCGGTTCACCATTGACCAGCAGGATGCGCTTGTCGCCCGCCACCACCTCAGGGAGGAAGGCCTGGGCCATCACCGGCAGCCGGCCCTGGTTCGTGACCAGCTCCAGCAGGGCCTGCAACCCCGGCGCCCGCGCCTCAGTGCGCACCACCCCCTGACCGGCACGCCCCCCCAGGGGCTTGAGCACCACCTCGCCATGCTCGGCGGCGAAGTCCGCAAGCTGCTCGATGTTGCCGCTCACCAGGGTGGGGGCCATCAGATGGCTGAAGCGCAGGGCGCCGAGCTTCTCGTTCCAGGCCCGCAGGGATGCCGGCCTGTTGAGCACACGCACGCCCCGGTGCTCGGCCAGCTCGAGCAGATGGGTGGCATAGAGGTAAGCCTCGTCCACGGGCGGATCCTTGCGCATCCACACCCAGGGGAAGGCGTCGAGCGGCAGGCGCTGGGGTTGCCCCAGCTCAACCCAGGGCTCGGGAATCTCCCAGCCCTCGGGCGTGGAACGGATCGCCGCCAGCTGGGCGGACTGGGCGAGCACCGTGGGGCGGTGTCCCGGTTCGGTGGCGCCGGCCCGTTCCCCCTCAACCGCCAGATCGGCCAGAGTGCAGATCCAGACCTGATGGCCGGCACGCTGGGCCGCCTGCATCAGGGCCACACTCGAGTCCTTGCCTGGACGCAGGCGCTGGATCGGGTCGATCACGAAGAGATGGGACGGTCCGCTGGGGGTCGTGCTGCTGGGCACCCTCAGACCCCTTTCAGGAGCTGATCGAGCCGACCGGCCCGCTCCAGGGAATGCAGCTCGTCGCAGCCGCCGATGCCGAGGTCGTTGATGAAGATCTGGGGCAGGCTGCTGCGTCCTCCGGCCCGCTCGGCCATGGCGGAGCGGGCGGCCTGGTCGCCATCGATGGCGTGTTCCTCGTAGACCACTCCCTTGCGATCGAGCAGTGCCTTGGCACGGACACAGAAAGGGCAGAACCGCCAGGTGTAGATCTCGACGTTCACTGCGGTGTCGGCCACCATCGCGGTTTCTGAGCTGAATCAGGATCCTAGAAGCCGTTCCCGGCGCCCAGCCGCGCTGATACGGTCGTGAAAACCGTTGACCAGCCGGTGCTCGACCTCACCGATTTCAAGCGCGACCTCTCCGAACTCACCGACCGCCTGGGCCATGCCCAGGACTGTCTTTGACGTACCGGCCCTGAACGCCCGCCAGCAGGACCTGGAGCAGCTGGCCTCCCAGCCCGACTTCTGGGATGACCAGCAGCAGGCCCAGAAGCAGATGCGCCAGCTGGATGAGGTGAAGGCGCAGCTGGAGCAGCTCAAGCAGTGGCGAACCGCGGTGGACGATGCCCGCGCCACCCTCGAGCTCTACGACCTCGAACCCGATGAGGAGCTGCTGAGCGAGGCCAATGGCGGCCTGCAGAGCCTCAGGGCCGATCTCGACCGCTGGGAACTGGAGCGACTGCTGAGCGGCCCCTACGACAAGGAGGGTGCCGTGATCTCGATCAATGCCGGCGCCGGCGGCACCGACGCCCAGGACTGGGCCCTGATGCTGATGCGGATGTACACCCGCTGGGCCGAGGACCATGGCATGAAGGTGACCGTGGACGAACTCTCGGAAGGGGAGGAGGCCGGCATCAAGAGCTGCACGATCGAGATCGACGGGCGCTATGCCTACGGTTACCTGCGCAACGAAAAGGGCACCCACCGGCTGGTGCGGATCTCACCGTTCAACGCCAACGACAAGCGCCAGACCAGCTTCGCCGGCGTGGAGGTGATGCCCAAGCTCGACGAGGACGTCAAGCTCGACATCCCTGACAAGGACCTGGAGATCACCACCTCCCGCTCCGGCGGGGCGGGCGGCCAGAACGTGAACAAGGTTGAAACGGCGGTGCGCATCCTGCACGTGCCCACCGGCCTGGCGGTGCGCTGCACCCAGGAGCGCTCCCAGCTCCAGAACAAGGAGAAGGCGATGGCACTGCTGATGGCCAAACTGCTGGTGATCGCCCAGGAGCAGCGGGCCTCGGAGATCGCCGACATCCGCGGCGACATCGTCGAGGCCGCCTGGGGCAACCAGATCCGCAACTATGTCTTTCACCCGTATCAGATGGTCAAGGATCTGCGCACCGCCGTGGAGACCACCGATGTGCAGGGGGTGATGGACGGAGACCTCGATCCCTTCATCCAGGCCCTGCTGCGCCAGGGTGTGGAGATCGCCGCCGAAGTGGCCGCCTGAGCCCCACCGATCCTCCAATGACCGACAGCATCAGCCCCAGCGGGCCCGGCACGCCGACTGAGCCCACCGCCAGCACAGAGGTCCCCGCCGGTCCACCTCCCAGCTTCGTCAAGCTGGCCATGCGCAACATGGTGCGCAAGGGCCGCCAGAGCCTGCTGCATTTCGGCCTCACTGCCGTGGGCTTCAGTGCCGTGCTGCTGCTGCTGGCCTGGTTCGGCCGGCCCAGCCTGCCCCAGTGACGCCGGTCCCTCCAGGCCTGGACCTGGCCTTCAGCTGTGACGAGGCGCTCAGCGCCGAACAGCTGGAGGCGGCTGGCCCCCTGGCCGACCCGGCCACGGCCGAAGGGCCGTGGCGCGATCTGCTGGCGGCCTGGCTGGAGCAGATGCAACCCGAGTTGCCCCAGGCCCTGCGGGCGCCCGCCTACAGCCTGGGGCTGAGCCTGGTGGGCGACCGGGAGATGGCCGAGCTCAACGAAAGCTGGCGGAACCAGCAGGGCCCCACCGATGTGCTGGCCTTCGCCGCCCAGGACGAAGGGCTGGAGGGAGCACCGGCCATGCCGAAGCCGCCGGAGCTGGCATCAGATCAGGAGTCACCCGAACAGGGGGAGCCACTGGAGCTGGGCGACATCGTGATTTCCCTGGACACAGCGGTCCGCCAGGCCGAGGCGGCAGGCGTGAGCCTGGCGCGGGAACTGAGCTGGCTGGCCAGCCATGGCCTGCTCCACCTGCTGGGCTGGGATCACCCCGACGACGCCCGGCTGGAGGCCATGCTGCGCCGCCAGGACCAGCTGCTGGAGTGCTGCGCCGGTAGCGACGGCAGCGACCCCCCTGGACGACGGCGGTAACGTTCAGCCCGGACGCGCGAAGCGGCGGAACGTCAGGAGGAGTCAGCATGGTCAACCCGGTCCCCCTCGAGCCGGTTCCTCTTGCGCTGGCGGATCCCATGGCCAACGACTCCTCCCGCCGGGCTCGGGGCCAAAGGGCCGGAGCTTGGCGTGTGGCCAGCGATCTGCCGCTCAGTTTCCGCTACGCCGCTCAGGGGCTGGCCTATGGCTTCACCAGCCAGCGCAACTTCCGCATCCATGCGATCACCGGCGGCTGCGTCTTCGCCCTGGGACTGTGGCTGCAGCTGAGCACCGAACAGCTGGCGCTGCTGGTGCTCACCGTGGCGGCGGTGCTGGTGCTGGAGCTGATCAACACGGCCATCGAGTCGGTGGTGGATCTGGCCATCGGCCGCCGGTTCCACCCCCTGGCCCGCATCGCCAAGGACTGCGCCGCGGCGGCCGTGCTGGTGGCCGCCGCGGCTTCCCTGCTGATCGCCGCGCTGCTGCTTCTGCCCCCCCTGCTGCTGCGCCTGGGCGTTTGAATGGAGTTCTGGCGGCTGGCCTGATGCTCCTGGTTCTCGACAACTACGACAGCTTCACCTTCAACCTGGTGCAGTACCTCGGCGAGCTGGCGCCGCAGCACCCGATCGCCGCCGACCTGCGGGTGGAGCGCAACGACGCCCTGAGCATCGATCAGATCAGTGCCCTGCGGCCGGAGGCGATCCTGATCTCACCGGGCCCTGGCGACCCCGACCAGGCCGGGGTCTGCCTCGAGGTGATGCACGAACTGGGACCGACTGTGCCGATCCTGGGGGTCTGCCTGGGTCACCAGTGCCTGGCCCAGGCATTCGGCGGCCGTGTGGTGCGAGCCGCAGAGCTGATGCACGGCAAGACATCCCCGGTGCTGCATCGGGGCGCGGGGGTGTTCGCCGGCCTGCCCAGTCCGCTCACGGCCACCCGGTACCACAGCCTGATCGCGGAGCGGGCCAGCCTGCCGGAGGAGCTGGAGATCAGCGCCTGGCTGGAGGACGGCACGATCATGGGCCTGCGCCATCGTCATTTTCCGATCGAAGGCGTCCAGTTCCATCCGGAGAGCGTGCTCACCCAGGACGGACACCGGCTGCTGGCCAACTTCCTGCGCCAGGCGGCCCAGCACCATTCCAGCGGCGCCAGACCGCTCACCGGAACCCCCTCCTGAAGGAGCCTGGGGCAACGCTGCTAGGTTCGCGCCACGAACGGCGCCTGCGGGGCGCACCAGCAGGCATGGCCTCCGCATCAGGGCACGCGCACGACGGCCCCTCCAGCATCGTCAGCCGGCCCCTTCGCCGCCAGACCACGCTGCTGAGCGCGGCACTGGTGGCCGGCATCAGCCTGGGTGTGCCCGGAGCTGGGCTGGCCGCCGGTGGCGTCACGGTCACCAGCTACGGCCACAGCGCCCTGCTGATCCAGGGCGGTGGTGCCACGGTGCTGGTGAACCCCTTCAAAGCCGTGGGTTGCGCCGCCGGCCTGAGCGAGCCGCGGGTGCGTGCCGATGTCATCCTGGCCAGCAGCCGGCTCCTGGATGAGGGCGCTCCGGTGGCCTCCGGCCGCATGCTGGTGACCCCCGGTTCCTACCGGGTGGCGGGCCTGAAGCTGGAAGGAGCCGCCATCCCCCACGACCGCATCGGCGGCCGCCGCTTCGGTCAGGCCACCCTCTGGCGCTGGAAGCAGGGAGGTCTGGAGATCGCCCACCTAGGCGGAACGGCGGCGGCCCTCCGCCCCGAAGACCGGGTGCTGATCGGCAAGCCGGATGTGCTGATCATCGGCGTGGGCGGGGGCGCCAAGGTCTACGACGGCGCCGAGGCCGCCGCCGTGGTTCGCGCGCTCGAACCCCGGCGGGTGATTCCGGTGCAGTACGTGAGTGGCCGCAGCCCGGCCAGCTGCGACCAGGGCAGCATCGAGCCCTTCCTCGAAGCGATGAGCGGCACTCCGGTGCAACGGGTGGGTCGGACGGTGAGCTTCAGTGCGCCCCTCAGCGATGGGCCCCAGATCAAGGTGATGCGCTGATCCGGCTCGTTTCGATCGCCTGGTAGGCGTCCCAGAACCGCGCCATCTGCTCACGGGTGCCCTGACTCACCCGCAGGGAGCCATCGATCAAGGGCTTGCCGGCCATCGAGCGCACCAGGATTCCCGCCTGGCGCAGCTCAGCCTCCACCTCGGTCACCGGCCGGGCGGGCCAGAGCAGCAGGTAGTTGCCTCCGGCGGCGTGGTGGCGTACACCTGCGGCGCGCAACTGCTCCAGCAGCCAGTCGCGCGCCAGAAGCACCTCGGCCACGTAGCCATCCACATAGGCCTGATCCGCCAGGGCGGCGCGGGCGGCGGTGACGGCAAAGCTGTTGATGTCGTAGGGGCCGGTGACGCGGCTGATGCGGTCCACGAGAGCCGGCGCGCCGATCGCGAAGCCGATGCGCAGACCCGCCAGGCCGGCGGTCTTGGCCAGGGAGCGCAGCACCAGCAGGTTGGAATGGGCCGCGAAGGCATCGGCGGCCCCCCGGTTCAGCAGGGGCGGCAGCACGCTGTCGCCGGTGAAGGCCTCATAGAGCTCATCCACCACCACCAGCGTGCGCGGCGCGGCGGCTGCCAGCTCGAGGATCCGCTCAGGCGCCAGGCGGGTGCCGGTGGGATTGTTGGGGTTGCAGAGCAGCAGGATCTTCGGCGGATGCCAGTCGCCGCTGGGTTCGCCGCCACCACCGGGACCGAGCAGCGCCGCGCGGATCTCCTCGAGAGGAAAGCCGAAGTCGGGCAGCCGGTAGGGCAACGCCTCGATCGTCATGCCCTGCATGCGGGCGCAGGGGGTGTAGTAGCCGAAGGTGGGGCTGGTGGTGAGCAGGCGATCGCCCGGGGCGCCGTAGGCGTGGAACACGGCATGGAGGGCGGCATCGACACCGTTGAACAGGCCGATGTGGGCCGGGCTCAGGCCCGTCCCACCCAGAGAGGCCACCACCGCTTCGTGCAGCCCGTCGTATTCGGGATAGATGGCGTAGTGGTCGGCGGGGATGGCACGGATCGCTTCCACCACTTTCGGGCTGGGGCCCACGGTGTTCTCGTTGAAGTCGAGCCGCAGCAGCCCGCGGCGGCCTTCCAGGGGTGCGCTGTAGGCCACCAGGGCCTCCACTTCCGGGCGTGCCAGAGGAACCGCTGTCGGCTCCGAGAACCGGGGATCGCTCACATCCGCTCCAGCGTCGGGATGCCCAGCAGGCCGAGTCCCAGCCTCAGCGTGTCGGCGGTGAGGCGGCAGAGGGCCAGACGAGATCCCCGGGCCGGTTCCTCGGCCTTGAGCACCGGCACCTGATCGTAGAAGCGGTTGAACACCTGGGAGAGCTCGAACAGGTAGGAGCAGAGCCGGTTGGGCAGCAGTTCCTCCTCCACCTCGGCGATCACCGTATCCAGCGCCAGCAGCTGGCGCGCCAGGGCCCATTCCTGGGGTTCGCTGAACACCAGAGGATCGGGGAAGGCCGCGGCCGCATCCCCTTCCCCGGCACCCACGCCCCCCTTGCGGGCGATGCCGGCGATCCGCACCAGGGCATAGAGCAGATAGGGGGCCGTATTGCCGGTCAGGGTCAGCATGCGATCGAAGCTGAACTGGTAGTTGGTGTTCCGGTTGGTGCTCAGGTCGGCGTACTTCACCGCCGCAAGACCCACGGTGGTGGCCACATGGGTGATGAACGCCTCCGATTCCTGACGCTCCTCCTCGGCGAGGCGGCGGCGCAGATCCGCCTCAGCGCGCTCCACCGCCTCATCCAGCAGGTCCTTGAGCCGAACCGTGTCGCCTGAGCGGGTCTTGAGTTTCTTGCCGTCCTCGCCCTGCACCAGGCCGAAGGGCACGTGCTCCAGCCGCCCTCCCTCGGGAACCCAGCCGGCACGGCGGGCCACCTGGAACACGGCGGCGAAGTGACTGGCCTGGCCGGCATCGGTCACGTAGATCAGCCGGCGGGCGCCATCTCCTTCGGGAGGCTCCGCAAAGCGATACCGCAAGGCCGCCAGATCGGTGGTGGCGTAGTTGAAGCCGCCGTCGCTCTTGCGCACGATCAGCGGCAGCGGCCGGCCGTCCTTGCCTTTCACACCGTCGAGGAACACGCACTGGGCGCCGGCATCGGTCACCAGCAGCCCACTGGCCGCCAGATCGGCCACCACCGCCTCCAGATAAGGGTTGTAGAACGACTCCCCCCGCTCGCTCAGAGCGATGTCGAGGCGGTCGTAGATCAGCTGGAATTCGCGCCGCGACTGCTCGCAGAGAAGCTCCCAGGCCCTGCGGCTCACGGGATCGCCGCTCTGCAGCTTCACCACCTCCTCACGGGACGTGGCCTGGAAGGCCTCATCGGCATCGAAGCGCGCCTTGGCCTGGCGGTAGAAGGCCACGAGATCACCCAGATCGACCGCATCGGCGGTGCTGAGGGCCTCGGGGGCCACCTGCTTGAGGTGGGTGATGAGCATGCCGAACTGGGTGCCCCAGTCGCCCACGTGGTTGAGGCGCAGCACCGGATGACCGCGGAACTCCAGCACCCGCGCCAGGGCATCGCCGATGATCGTGGAACGCAGATGCCCCACGTGCATCTCCTTGGCGATGTTGGGGCTGGAGAAGTCCACGATCACCGGGGCCAGCGGCCCTGCGGTGGTGGGCACACCCAGGCGGGGATCCACCAGACACTCCCGCAGCTCCGCTGCCAGCCGCTCGGGGCGCAGGCGCAGGTTGATGAAACCGGGCCCGGCGATCTGGGGTTCACAGCACAGCTGAGTGAAGGCCGGATCGGCCGTCAGTTGCTCCACGACCGCTGTGGCGATCGCCCGCGGCGGCAGGCCCAGCGGCTTGGCCAGGGGCAGGGCGCCGTTGGCCTGGAAATCGCCGAACTCGGGTTTGCTGGCCGGCGCCAGCTGGGGATCCAGGCACCGGCCGGCCGCCTCGGCCTCGGCGGCCGCCTGCGGGAACGCCCGCTCCATCGCCGACCGCAGATGGGTGTCAAGGGTCTGGGCGATGCGGAGCATGGGTGGCGGGTGCGGACGGAGCGCCGGAGCAAGGGGGAGATCCAGCTCCGATCATCCCTCCTGGGGGGGTGGGCGCCCCGGTCCATCCAGACCGCTCAGGCGCTCAATCCCAGCTCCTGCTCCATGCCGGTGAGCACCACATCGGCCACCAGCTGGATGCGGTAGCGGCAGGCCTGGGTGACGCTGCAGGCGAAGGTGCCGTGCTCCCAGTACTTGTTGCTGCCGGCACCACCGCCGCAAAGGCCGAAATAGGCGCAGTCGCGGCGGCAGAGGTCGACACCGGTCGCGATCTCGCGCCACACCCGCTGGAACTTCTCGGTGCCGAGGGCCGCTTCGAGGCTGCCCTGGAGCACGTTGCCGAAGGTGAAATCGCCGTAGTCGGCCGTGGCCACCGCCAGCAGTTCCGGGTCGAAGCTGGAGAAATTGCCCTTGGCGTCCACGTTCACGATCGCGAATGGAGTGTTCATGTCGGTGCTCTCCATCCGGGCCTCACCACAGGCCAGGCTGGTGATGCCATCGAATTCACGCAGGCGCAGCCGACCGGGCTCGGAGCGGATCCGCTGCCAGAAGCGCTCCAGGAAGGCGGCGTAGCGGCGTTCCCCATCGGGACGCTCGAGGGTGGAGCGCAGGTTCTCTCCTTCGGTTTCCTCCATGTTGAAGCCCACGTCGGTGATGCCGGCGCCGCTGAAGAAGTCGTAGAGGGCATCGGCCTGATCGAGGGCATCGGCGGTGAGCACGCAGATCACCTGGAACGGAATGCCGCGGCGCTGCAGGGCGGCGATGCCGCGCATCACGGCCGCATGGGTGGGAAGACCGGTGCGGGTGCAGCGGTGGGCGTCGTGCAGAAAAGCCGGCCCATCCATGCTCACGCCCACATGGATGCCGTTGCGCTCGAAGCAGTCGCACCAGGCGTCGTCGATCACCACGGCGTTGGTCTGAAGCGACTGCACGATCGTCTCGGGCGGCAGTCCATGGCGCTTCAGGGCCTGGCGGATGCGCTCCGAGGCCGCGTCGTAGAACGCGACCGGCATGGTGAGCGGCTCCCCCGCATGCCAGAGCAGGGTGAACCCGCCATCGAGGAATGGACTCTCGAGCACCCGCTCCAGGGCCGCGTCCAGGATCTCCAGCGGCAGCCGGCTGCGGTCATCCCGGCTGGGCAGGTAGCAGTAGTCGCAGTCGAGGTTGCAGAACGGGGTGGGCTGCACCACCAGCAGGCGCAGCGGGCCGGCCTGGAGCTGGGGCGGCAGCTGGGCGGATGCGCTCACCAGTAGTTGCGCCAGCCACCATCGCGGAAACCGCCGTTGCGGAACCCACCGTTGCGGAACCCACCGTTGTAGAAGCCGCCATTGCGGAAGCCCCCGTTGTAGAAGCCGCCGTTGCGGAAGCCGCCATTGCCCCAGCCGACCCCGACATTGGGACCGTTGACGAACACCCGCGCCAGCCGGCCGTCAGACCCGGCCGCCTCCACGCCGGCCTCAGCGTCGTCGTGCTCCCGGACAGCGGCGGCAATGCGTCGCAGGCGTGCCTCGATGGCATCGCCCTGGCGGGGCTGCTCACCGGCTGAGGGAGCTGAGCCTGAGGCCGCAAGGGCCCGGGCCACCCCTGGATCCAGAGGCAGGGAGGCCGCCAGCAACAGAATGCCGAAGAGCCGGGAGCGGGTGAAGAAGGCCATCGGAGCAGGGTGGAAGCGGGGGAGGGGCAGAAGACAACGACGCCCCGGGGGGGGTCGCCTCAGGACATCAGGGAGCCGTGGGCCTGACGGGGGCCGAACCCGCCTGGGCCGGCAGCGGGCGCAGGGCCTCCACCCCCAGCAGCACCGTTTCGAAATAGGTGCGGATCTGATCCGGGGTGCGGTTGAGCGCACTGCCGGGTCCCACCCAGCGATCGACGGAGCCCACGGCCTCGGGCTGACCATCGAGGTAGCCCTGCAGCAGCCGTGCGATCGCCAGATTCACCAGATTGCGGAAGCCGGAATCGTTCTCAGGGACCAGACAGGCCACGGCATAGCGCTCGTAGGGCTCAGAGGGGATCAGTGCCAGCGCGGCACCCTTGTCGCCGGCAGTCAGACCGGCCAGGAGTGAACTGTCACCGATCACCCCCTCCACAGACCCGGCCTTCAGCGCCGCCACGGCCTCGGCCAGACTGGCGAACCCCACGGGCCGGGCGGTCGGCTGGATGCCCCTGAGCTCTGTTTCCGCCAGAGACTTGGCGACGACACCGATGCGCCTCCCGGCCAGCGACTGGGGCGATCCATCCAGCCGACCAGCGGGCGCCAGCAGCCTCAGACCGGAGAGCGCGAAGGGCAGGGAATAATCGAGGGTGATGTCCCGCTCCCACGTGAACGGCACGCCACAGGCGAGATCGGCCTGGCCGCCCACCAGACGCTGGCCCAGAACGGCAGGGTCGGCCACGGCCTCGACGCGGAGCCGCACGGGGCGGCCCACGGCCACGGCCAGCTCAGCCGCGATGCGGTTGCCCACCTCCATCGCGTAGCCCACCGGTTGCCCCTGGGCAGTGAAGGAGAGCAGGGGTGCCTGATCAGGCAGCCCGACCATCACCAGCTCCCCGCTGCGGGCAACCCGGTCGACGACCCCCTCCGCGCGAGCGGATGCCGCCGGCAGAAGGCCCGCGAGCAGGGCCAGGCCAGTCGGCACCATCCAGCGACCCACGCGGGATCGGGACAACGGCAGAACCAGCTGAAGGGGAAAGAGACGTCGCGGCACGGGAGGTCGCCAGGCAGACCATCCACAATCTGTACACGACCGGCGGATTTCGCCAGCTTCAGCGGCGCCGGAGTTCAGATTTGTGACAGTGCCGCAGGCCCGTCGCGCTCGTGATAGCAAAGCGATCTCGGCTCAGGGAGTATAGAATGGCATCAAACGAGAGAGTGAAGAAGCTTTGGTGCAAAAACTACAACAAAAGCAGAACGAGATTCAGATGTCATCCCTGAATGATTCTGCCGCCACCTCCAGCAGCCCCGACAAGACCACCGCCGATCAACTCAACCCCTCTGGCGCCATGCCAAGCGGCGACAGCAATTTTGTCCTCGTCTACCACCGATCGCCCTATGAAGAAACCTTCGACAGCGAAGGAAATCGCCAGTGGGTTGACCAGAAAAGCCCCAACGGCATCATCCCGACTCTTCGCAGTCTCTTTCTGGAGGAACGCTCAGGCACCTGGATCTCCTGGCGCCAGGATGCCACTTGCGCCGCCAATGCCGACGAGCGGCTGGAGCTCACTTCGCCCAGTCCTTTCACCCTCAGGCGACTTCCCTTAACACCAGAGCAGATCTCCAGTTTTTATCACGTCACCTCCAAAGAATCATTCTGGCCAATCCTGCACAGCTTCCCCGGATTGTTCAGCGTCGACAATTCCGACTGGGCCACCTTCGAGGAGGTCAACCGCTCATTTGCCCGTGCCGCCTGCGAGGAAGCAGCCCCTGGCGCCACCATCTGGATTCACGATTACAACCTCTGGCTCACTCCAGCCCTGATCCGCGAGCAGCGCCCGGACGTCCGGATCGCGTTCTTCCACCACACTCCCTTCCCCTCCAGCGACGTCTTCAGCATCCTGCCCTGGCGTGACGAGATTCTCGACAGCCTGCTCAGCTGCGACCTCGTCGGCTTTCACATCCCGTCCTACGCCAACAACTTCACACGCAGCGCCATCAACCTGCGCGGAGTCCAAGGGGCTGACCCTGTTCCCGTGGCCAAGAAATTCCGCCGCTATGGCAGTGCTCTCTCGGAACCCACCGTGGTGCCCTGGATCGATCACAACGGCCGCCGTGTCCACATCCAGGCCTCCCCTGTAGGCACCTCCCCTGAGCTGATCCGTGACCTGGTGGTCACACCGGCTGTGAAGGCCATGGCCAGCACGATCGCCGAACAGCACAAGGGCCGGAAACTGATCCTCTCAGCCTCCAGGGTCGACTACACCAAAGGGAACGAGGAAATGCTGCTGGCCTATGAGCGGCTGCTGGAGCAGCAGCCGCGCTGGCATGGCGGCGTCGAGCTGTTTCTGGGTTGTGTGGCGGCCGCCAGTGGCATGCGCATCTACGAAGACATCCAGCGTTCGGTGGAGGAGATCGTGGGCCGCATCAACGGCCGCTTCGGACGCATCGACTGGACTCCCGTTCGCCTCTCCACCCGCCGAACGTCCTACGAGGAACTGATGGGCTGGTTCAGCCAGGCCGACGTCTGCTGGATCACTCCGCTGCGGGACGGCCTCAACCTGGTGGCCAAGGAATACGTGGCGGCACGCCAGGGGCTGGGGGGTGTGCTGGTGCTCTCGGAATTCACCGGTGCCTCGGTCGAGCTGGAGGATGCGGTGCTCACCAATCCCTACTCGCACCGCAGCATGGACCGGGCCATCAGCGACGCCCTCGACATGCCCCCGGAGGAGCAGGTGCGGCGGATGGCCTCGATGACTCAGGCCGTGGATGAATTCACGGTTCAGCACTGGGCCGAGCAGCAGCTGGGTGCCCTCAGGTCCCTCTAAGGCGCGGCCCTCGATGTCGACCGACAAGGACCATTGGTGGAACGGCTGCGTGATCTACCAGCTGATGCCGCGTTCCTTTGCCGATGCCAATGGCGATGGGATCGGGGACATCGACGGGATCACCAGCAAGCTCCCTTACCTCCAGTGGCTGGGGGTGGATGCGATCTGGCTGACGCCGATCTATCCCTCACCGCTGAGGGACGGCGGCTACGACATCACCGATTTCACGGCGATTCATCCCGATCTCGGTACCCTCGACGATCTCGCCAGGCTGCTCGATCAGGCCCATGGGCACGGCATCCGGGTGCTGCTCGATCTGGTGCTCAACCACACGAGCGTGCTGCATCCCTGGTTTCAGCGGGCCCGCTGGTCGCCAGCCGGCAGCAGCGAGAGGGAGTTCTACGTGTGGCGCGACGACGACTGCGGCTACCCGGAGGCCCAGGTGCTGTTCCGCCACTTCGAATCCTCCAACTGGCAGTGGGATTCAGTGGCCGGTCAGTATTACCTGCACCGATTCCTGCATCACCAGCCCGACCTGAACTACGACAACCCCGCCGTTGCCGAGGCGATGCTGGAGGTGGTGGACTTCTGGGTGGAGCGCGGCGTCGATGGCTTCCGCCTCGATGCGGTGCCCTTCCTGCATGAGCGCGAAGGCACCCGCTGCGAAGGACTGCCCGAAACCCATGCCTTCCTGAAGCGCCTGCGCGCCCGTGTGGACAAGTCCGGGCGCGACCTGCTGCTGATCGCCGAAGCCATCCAGCCGGTGAAGGAGTCGGCGCCCTACCTGGCGGAAGACGAACTGCATGCCGCCTTCGATTTCGCCCTCACGGCCCAGCTCTTTGCCGCCGTGGCCCAGGGACGCTGCGACAAGCTCCGCGATTGCCTGCAGCACGCCCAGGAGATGGTCCCCGGCTGCCGCTGGGCGCTGCCGCTGCGCAACCACGACGAACTCTGGCTCGGGGATGGCCACCTGGTGGAGGACGAGGTGGTGCAGGCCGTGATGACCGGCTTCCCCGAGGCCAGGGAGCACTGGCTGAACTGGGGCATCAACCGGCGCCTGGCCCCCCTGCTCAACGGCGACCCGCGGCCGAACACGCTGCTGCACGGATTGCTCTACAGCCTGCCAGGCCTGCCCTGCCTCTATTACGGCGACGAACTCGGGATGGGCGACTGGCCGGGCCTGCGGGACCGGGATGCCAACCGCACGCCGATGGCCTGGACGAGTGAACGCAACGGCGGCTTTTCCACGGCCCCGGACCCCCTGCTGGTCCTGCCGCCGATCACCTCCCCCGGCTACGACTACCGGGTGGTGAATGTGGAGGTGCAGCGGCAACTGTCCGGCTCCCTGCTCAACTGGCACCACCGGATGCTCACCAGCAGGCGGCAGCTGCCGGCCCTGCGCCACGGCAGTTTCGAGTTGCTGGAGAGCGCGCACCCCAGCGTGCTCTGTTACGCCCGCCACAGCGATGGAATGACCGTGGTGGTAGCGGCGAATCTGGCGGCAACCGGTGCCTCGAGCTGCCTCGACCTGGGCCAGTGGCAGGGGAGCCGTATGCGCGACACCCTCTGGGGTTGTGAGTTTCCCCCCGCCAGCGACGCCTGGTTCGTGTACCTGCCGGCCTACGGATTCTTCTGGTGGCTGGTGGGCGAGGACTCGAGCGACGCCAGCTCCTGATCCAGCAGAGCCTGCACCTGAGGCCGCAGTCTCTCGGCCTCGGTGCTGTCCACGAAAGCCAGCCGGCATCGCCGGGCCAGCAGATCATCCGCCGTCCGGGCCCACTCGTGGCGCACGCCATGGCGCACCTCGGCAGCCGTGAGCGGGATCACCGCGCTGAGGGGTTCGAGCTCGGACGGGCTGGCCGCACAGGCCAGCACCGCCTCCGCTCCCAGGCCGTGGGCTGCCAGCAGGTGGTCCAGCAGGGCGTGGTCGCCGCAGGCCAGGCGCTGGGACAGGTCCAGGCGCAGACGGTCAAGCCCGGCGACGGTGGCCGCGCCAGTGGCGGCCGCGCCGTGGATCGGTACAGCTGCGGCTTCGGCGGATGGAGCGGGCAGGGGACGACCCAGCAACTGCGCCACGGCCTGGAGTCCATCGAAGGCCATCGGCCGGCAGGTGGTCCACTTGCCTCCCATCACGCTGATCAGACCGCAGGGGAGCGTTTCCACCTGGTGCTCACGCACCACCGTGGCGGTCCCGGCGATGGCCGAGTCGCCATTCCCCAGCAGCAAGGGGCGGCCCCCGGCCCAGCGGCTGCTCACCACCGGCTCCCCGTGGCCCGGGAACCAGCGACGCACATGGTCCAGCAGGTAGGCCTCCTCCGCCTCACTGGGTCGCTCCGCCTCGGCTGAACCACAGGGGGTGTCCGTGGTTCCCACCAGGGTGCGGCCGTGAAACGGGAGCACGAACAGCACCCGGCCGTCGTCGGTGGAGGGGATCAGCAACCCCGTCCCCCCGGGACAGAGAGCGTCGGCCAGCACCAGATGCACGCCGCGGCTCACCTGCAGGGAGGGCGGAAGGTCGTGCTGGGCCAGCTGCCGGATCCGATCGGCACCGATTCCCGTGGCATTGAGCACCACCCGGGCCTCGAGCCGGCTCCGCTGGCCCGTGGCTCTGTGGTGCAGCACGGCGCCGCTGAGCCGGTCGCCCTGACGCAGCAGCTCCACCACCTCGGTTCGCGTGAACACCTCGGCCCCCAGGCGGGCGGCGGTGCGCACGATCAGCAGGTTGAGACGCGCGTCATCGAACTGGCCGTCGCCGTAGGCCACTCCGAGCTGGCCTGCCTTCAGCTCAGGCAGCAGCTGTTGCACCGCCTCACGGCAGAGCCAGCGGCTGGAGCCGATGCCGCGCCGTCCCGCCAGCCGGTCGTACACCGCCAGGCCGAGGCCGTAATAAGCCTGCTGCAGCAGTCCTTCACTGGGCAGCAGCAACTCCAGCCGCCGAGCCAGGAAGGGCACCGCCTCCAGCCAGTGGCCCCGCTCAGCCAGGGCCTCGCGCACCAGCTGCAGCTGCCGCCAGTCGAGGCGGCGGAAGGCCAGCTCCAGGTAGCGGACCCCTCCGTGCAGCAACTTGGTGCTGCGGCTGCTGGTGCCGCCGGCGATGTCGCCGGCTTCGACCAGGGCCACACTCAGGCCCCGCCGTGCCGCCTCCAGAGCCAGGGTGGCCCCGGTGGCACCGGCGCCGATCACGAGCAGGTCCACGCTCATCGCTCTGATTCGGCTGCGCCCACACTGGCGGGCTGTGAATGCCAGTGCAGGCTGCGCTCCACCGCCGAGTGCCAGCGGGCCCGCCAGCGCTGCCGCGACGGCCCGTCGATCCGAGGCGAGAACCGCTGGGGTTCCGGCTCATCAGCCCGCCGCGACCAACTGGCGAGATCGGGCAGCACACCCGCCTGAACACCCGCCAGCAGGGCCACCCCACGGCTGGTGCTCTCCAGATCGGCTCGGCGCAGAACCGGCAACCCCGTGGCATCAGCCTGAGCCTGCAGCAGGAGGTCCGCCGCCGCAGCGCCTCCATCGGCAGCAAGCTCCAGCAGGGGCTGGCCGCGGGCCTCCTCCGCCAGCTCCACCAGGGTGGCCACCGCCAGGGCGATCCCCTCCAGGGCTGCCCTGGCGATCTGGGCCGGCCCGCTGTCGCGCGTGAGACCGATCAGCAGCCCCCGGGCCGTGGGGTCCCAGTGGGGCGTTCCCCAGCCGGTGAAGGCGGGAACCAGCATCACGCCCCCACTGCTGAGGCAGCGCTCCGCCAGATCGTTCACCTGGTCGGAACGCTCGATCAGACCGAGGCCATCGCGCAGCCACTGGATTGCGGTGCCGGCGTTGAAGAGACTGCCCTCCAGGCAGTAGGTGGTCCGGCCGGCGGCATCGCTCCAGCCCACCGTGCTCAGCAGGCCCGCGCTGGAGCGATGGATCGTGGCCCCCGTGTTGATCACCAGGAAGGCGCCGGTGCCGTAGGTGCACTTGCCCTCGCCGGCGGCCAGGCAGCCCTGCCCGAGGGTGGCCGCCTGCTGGTCGCCCAGCATGGCGGTGATCGGCACCCCCGCGAACGGCAAGCCGGGCGCGATGGTGCCGAAGAGGGCGGAACTGGGCAGCAGCTCCGGCAAGGCCGATGGGGGGACCCCAAGGGCCGCGCACAGCTCGGGATCCCAGCGCAGCTGCTCCAGATCCATCAGCAGGGTGCGGCTGGCGTTGCTGTAGTCGGTGGCGTGGCGCCCTCCGGTGCTGAGGTTCTGCAACAGCCAGCTGTCGACGGTGCCGAAGCAGAGCTGGCCCGCGGCGGCGGCGGCGGCGGCGGCGGGCCTCTCCCGCAGCAGCCAGACGATTTTGCTGGCACTGAAGTAAGGATCCACCAGCAGGCCGGTGCGGGCCTGGATCAGAGGCTCCAGCCCGCCCTGTTTCCATTCGGCACAGAGGGCCGCCGTGCGGCCGTCCTGCCAGACGATCACGGGAGCCAGCGGTTCCCCGCTCCCGCGCCGCCAGAGCACCGTGGTTTCGCGCTGGTTGGCGATGCCGCAGGCGGCCACAGCTCGGCGTTGTTCAGGGCTCAGGGCCTGCTCCAGCTCACGCAGGGCCTGCAGCTGGCTGAGCCAGATGGCCCCTGCCGACTGCTCCACCCAGCCATCGGCCGGATAGCGGCTCTCGAGGGGCACCGAGCGGCTCAGCAGGCGGCGGCCTTTCACGTCGTGGACGGCGGCGCGGGAGCTGGTGGTGCCCTGATCGATGCTCAACAACAGGGGGGAGAGCATGAAGCAGCCGCTTTTGCTTGTGCTAGCGCTGGTTGAGGCACGCCTGGGGCAAGCGATGGGATTTGCAACGGCTGCAGCCTCGTCTTCGGCATCGACGGCGGCACCGGCCTGGGTGGCCGAGGCCGTGGTGTATCAGATCTTTCCCGACCGTTTCCGCCGCAGCGGGCGGGTGGCCGCCCAGGACGGGCTTGAGCTGATGCCCTGGGGCAGCGACCCGGCCCTGCAGGGGTTCCAGGGGGGTGATCTCCATGGGGTGATCGAGGGCCTCGACCACCTCCAGGGACTGGGGATCACCTGCCTGTCACTGAATCCGGTGTTCGCCTCAGCCGCCAATCACCGCTACCACGCCTACGACTACCAGCAGGTGGATCCCCTGCTGGGGGGCAACGAGGCCCTCGAAGCCCTGATCGAGGCCGTGCACCGGCGCGGCATGCGCCTGATCCTCGATGGTGTGTTCAACCACTGCGGCCGGGGCTTCTGGGCCTTTCACCATCTGCTGGAAAACGGCCGGACGTCTCCCTACCGCCACTGGTTCCACGTCGAGCACTGGCCGTTGCACCCCTATCCAGCGGCAGGCCAGACCTGCGGCTACCACTGCTGGTGGAATGATCCGGCCCTGCCGAAATTCCGCCACGACCATCCGCCGGTGCGGCGGCACCTGCTGGACGTCGCACGCACCTGGATCGCCGCCGGGGCCGATGGCTGGCGGCTGGATGTCCCCGATGAAGTGCCGGGTGACTTCTGGGACACCTTCCGGCGGACCGTGCGCGCTGAGAACCCGGAGGCCTGGATCGTGGGGGAGATCTGGGGCGATGCCCGCCCCTGGCTGGGGGGGACTCAGTTCGACGGGGTGATGAATTACCCGCTGGCCTGGAGCATCCTCGGCTATTTCGGCGCCGAGAACGTGCCTGGAGAGCTGAAGCTGCCGGCCCTGCCTGAACCTCCGTATCAGCCCCTCGACCGGGCTGGCTTCGAGCACCGCATCAGTGAGGTTCTCGGTCGCTACAGACCAGCGGTGAACCGCTCCATGCTCAACCTGCTCGATGGCCACGACACCCCAAGGGCCCTGCATGTGCTCGGTGGCGATGAGGCTGCCCTGCGTCTCTGCCTGCTGTTCCTTTTCCTGCTGCCAGGGGCCCCGTGCGTGTACTACGGCACTGAGATGGGCCTGGATGGAGGACCGGAACCGGGCTGCCGTGAGGCCTATCCCTGGGACGTCCCCGGCGGTGCGCTGGCCGGCTGGCTGAGAGAGCTGGCCGCCCTGCGCCGGCGCCTGCCGGCATTGCGCTCGGACGCTCTGAGCTTTGGCGGGAGCCACCACGACGACCTGCTGCTGGTCCGGCGCGGCGAGGGCCGGGAGCGCGTGTGGGTGGCGATCAACCGCGGTGATGAACCGCTGCCCCTGACACCCCCATCCCCGGCGACGACACCGCTGTGGGCGAGCGCTCCGGCAGCGGCTGGACACACCACATCCCTGGCCGCACGCTCGGCGCTGATCCTGGCGGACCCCAAGCCATGAACGCCCAGGCAAGGCCACCGGCCCGGAGCAGGATCAGCCCCGCTGAGCTGCTGGATGAGCTCAGCACAGGCAGAACATGGTTGCTGGTGCAGGACCTCGACGGGGTCTGCATGGAGCTGGTGCACGATCCGCGCCGCCGCCGGTTGGATCCCGACTACGTGCGGGCCACCCGGCAACTGGACGGACGCTTCGGGGTGCTGACCAACGGCGAGCATGAGGGCAGCCGCGGCGTGAACCGGCTGGTGGAGCAGGCCCTGGCCGGCACAGCCGACCCAGCCGTCGAGGGGTTGTACCTGCCAGGACTGGGAGCCGGCGGTGTGCAACTGCAGAGCCGCCATGGCCGGCTCACGCACCCGGGGGTGAGCCAGGCGGAACTGTCGTTCCTGGCCTCGGCACCGGCCTGGCTGAGAGCGTCTCTGGGGGAGCGGCTGCCGGCCCTGCTGCCCACGGCGGCCCAGGAGCACAGGGCCGGGCTGATCGAGATGACCGTCCTCGACAACCCCCTCTCCCCCAGCCTCAACCTCAATCCGCTGATGGCGGCGGTGGGGGAGCAGCCCGGCCGGCGGCCGCAACTGCAGGCGCTGGCCCTTGAGCTGATGCAGGCCTTGCTGGAGCAGGCGGCTTCGGCCGGGCTGAAGGAGTCGTTCTTTCTGCATCTGGCCCCCAACCTCGGCCGCGATCTCACCCCTGACGGTGTCCGGGAACGGCTCATGCCGGCGGAACGGAGCAGCTGCGGCACCACGGATTTTCAGCTGATGCTGCGCGGTGGCCTGAAGGAGGTGGGTCTGCTAGTGCTGATCAATCACAGCATCCACCGCCGCACGGGCACGGCACCCCTGGGCCTGGAGTTCCACGGACGCGACGCGCCCCTCGACCATGCCGGACTGCTGGACCTGTGCCGAAGCGCCATCGATCCAGCCCTGATGCCACGGCTGGTGGGGGTGGGTGACACGATCACCTCTCAGCCGGCGGCGGCGGGCGGAGGCTGGCTGCGAGGGGGGAGCGACCGTGGCTTCCTCACCCTGCTCCAGGAACTGGGAGACGCCTTCGGGACCACGAACCGTGTGGTCCTGGTGGACAGCAGCGGAGGCGAAGTGGATCGGCCGTCACTGGCCGATGGCCGCCTGGAGGGCCTCAGTGATCCAGAGGATCCCCTGTGGATCGACACCACCATGCCTGGCGGACCGAGGCAATACATCCGCTGGTTCCGCGACCTGGCAGCACGCCGGTCAACGGAGGCCCTTCAGGCCAGCACCGGGTCGTAGCGCATGCTCAGATCCAGCCAGGGACTGCGGGTGACCGCGGCGCTGGTGGAGATGAGATCGATGCCGGTGACGGCATAGGACCTCAGCTGTGCAGGATCCACCCCGGACGCCTCCAGCACCACCGCTGAACCCCGCCCCAGCGCCTGCCTGCGCAGCTGCGGCACCAGCGCCAGCAGGGCCTCCGGAGTGAATCCATCGAGCAGCACCCCGTCGGCGCCGGCATCCACGGCCTGAACCGCTTCGGCTGCACTTTCGGCTTCGACGATCACTCGCGCCGTCCAGGGGGCCGTGGCTCGCACCGCAGCAACGGCTCGGGCCACTCCTCCGGCCCAGGCCAGGTGGTTCTCCTTGAGCATGGCGGCATCATCAAGGCCGCAGCGGTGGTTGATGCCGCCACCGCAGCGCACCGCATACTTCTCCATCAGGCGCAGCCCTGGGCTGGTCTTGCGGGTGTCGGCCAGTGCCACGCCCGTGCCGCTCAGCTCAGCCACCAGCGCCGCCGTGGCGGTGGCAATGCCCGAGAGACGCATGGCCAGATTGAGGGCCGTGCGTTCCCCCGCCACAAGGGCCGTCGCCGGACCGGCCAGCTCCAGCAGCCGCTGATCGGGCTCCACCGGCTCCCCGTCCGCCACGAGCAGGCGCACCTCCACCGTGGCATCGAGGAGGCGGAAGAGCGGCTCCACCAGCAGGCCTCCGCAGAAGATCCCACCACTCCGGGCCATCCAGCTGGCCCGGCCCTGCCGGCCCACCAGCGCGGCCGCGCTGAGATCCCCTCGGCCGATGTCCTCCGCCAGCCAGGACCGCAGCAGGGGCTCCAGCCGGGGCTGGCTGAACAGCGAAGCGGCCGGGACGGCACTCTCAGGGATGGCCAACGGCAGCACGGGTGGACCTGGTTCACCATCCTGATGGCCTGGGCGGGCCTACTTGCCGATGCAGAAGCGGGAGAAGACCCGATCGAGCACCGCCTCGTTCACCTCTTCGCCGGTGATCTCTCCGAGGCTGCGGGCGGCCTGGCGCAGGTCGATGGTCCAGAAATCCCAGGGCAGGCCGGCGGAGGCCGCCGCCAGGGAGTCGTCCAGGGCCGTGGCGGCGGCCTCCGCCAGATCCCGCTGGCGGGCATTGAGCGCCACCT
>NZ_JAYGIA010000017.1:0-25947 GCF_034931165.1 Synechococcus sp. BA-124 BA4
GCTGGGCTGCATGCTGCACGTCGTGGCGCCGGGGAAGATTGCGTTTCCGTACCACCGCCATCACGTCTCCGACGAGATATTCGTCATACTGGCGGGTGAGGGCGAATACCGCATCGGCGACCGGCGCCTGCACGTGCGCGGCGGAGATTGCCTGGGCGCGGCGGCTGGCGACGGATCCTCGCCTGGAGTGGCTGGAGCAGCCGCTGGATCCCGCCGATCACGCCGGTCTGCTCGCCCTGGCCGCTGGTCCCCCGGCCCTGCCGGTGGCGCTGGATGAGTCGCTGGCGCAGGATCCAGGCCTGCGCGACCGCTGGAGCGGCTGGCAGGTGCGACGGCCCTCCCAGGAGGGAGATCCCCGGCGCCTGCTGGCGCAGCTTCAGGCGGGGAGGCCCCGGCTGATGCTGAGCACAGGCTTCGAGACCGGCATCGGCCGCCGCTGGCTGCACCACCTGGCCGCTCTTCAGGCGGGAGGACCCACCCCCGCGGCGCCGGGCCTGGCCCCGGGCTGGGAGGCCAGCGGGGATCTCGCCGGTTCCGACCCCGAGCGCGTCTGGGCCGCGGCCGCCGACAGCTGGAGGGAGCCGCCAGAGTTGGCGGGAACGACACCGCCACCGCGATGAGCCTCAGCAAACAGGACACCCTCGCGGCCTCGGCCCCCTGGGTGGCCGTGGTCCTCAACCTGGTGCCCGGTCTGGGCACCGGCTACATCTATCAGCGGCGCTGGCGGGCCTACTGGATCACCTCGGCCGTGAGCACCAGCTGGTTCGCGTTGGGGCTGGTGCTGGGCCGGGGGGACGGGGCCGATCTGGGCGCCCAGGACGACCCACGCCAGCAGTTGGTGGGTCTGCTTGGCCTGCTGCTCCTGGCCGGTGTCACGGCGGTGGAGGCGGGGATTGCCGCCCGCCGCGCCCGAGCGGCCTAGGTCCGGGTTCAGCGCTGATGGCTTTCCCTCTGCTGCTCACCAGCGCCGCGCCGGCCGAGGACCTGGTGGCGGACCTGGAGCAGGCCTGGCGTGAACAGCGCCTGGTGGGCCTCTGCGCCGAGCAGGAGCGGGAGCTGCTTGGGGATGCCCTGGTTGGATCGCCCCTGACCGGGGCCGGTGTGGTGGTGGGCAGTGGTGGCAGCGCCGGTCGCCGCCGCTGGTGCCTGCAGCCCCTGACTCACCTGGAGGCCTCAGCGGTCGCCACCGGGCAGTGGTTGCAGGCGATCGGGCTCGATCCTTCCGCGACGCTGCAGCTCAACCCCCTCCCGCTCCATCACGTCAGCGGTCTGATGCCCCTGGTGAGGAGCCGGGTCTGGGGAACCCCCAGGTGCTGGTTGCCCCCGGGGCTGATGCGCCGGCCCCGGGAGCTGGCGGCGGCATGTCCCCTCCCAGCCGACCGCGGGGCGCTGCTCTCCCTGGTGCCCACCCAGCTGGAGCGGCTGCTGGCCGCAGCGGAGGGCTGCGCCTGGCTGCGGAGCTGCGCCGTGGTCTGGGTCGGAGGTGCGGCGCTGTCTGCTGAGTTGGCTGCCCGGGCCCGCGCGGCTGAGATCCGGCTGTCGCCCTGTTATGGCGCCAGCGAAACCGCCGCGATGGTGGCGGCCCTGCCTCCGGAGCGCTTCCTGGAGGGAGAAGGCGGCTGTGGCCAGCCCCTGGCCGATGTGCAGCTGCGGCTTGACCCCGACGGTGCCCTGCTGGTGCGCACCGGACGGCTCAGCCCCGGCTGTCTGGAGGCTGGACAGCTGCAGCCGCTGGAGCGGGAGGGGGCCTGGTGGCGGAGTGGCGATGGGGCCCGCGTCGGCCCCGCCGGCCTCGAGATTCTGGGACGGGTGGATGGGGCGATCAGCAGCGGCGGTGAAACCGTTTTTCCGGAGCAGGTGGAGGCCCGGCTGCTGGGCTGGGCCCTGGCGGAGGGGGTCCCCCTGGCCCAGGTGCTGCTGCTGCCCAGCCCCGATCCCCTCTGGGGCCAGCGCCTGGTGGCTCTGGTGCGTCACCGCGGTGTCTCAGGTCCGCCAGGGCCTGAGACGGAAACCGCCACCACCGCGGCCCTGATCGCCGATT
Source organism: Synechococcus sp. BA-124 BA4 (assembly GCF_034931165.1). NCBI lineage: Bacteria > Bacillati > Cyanobacteriota > Cyanophyceae > Synechococcales > Synechococcaceae > Synechococcus > Synechococcus sp. BA-124 BA4. The sequence goes on from NZ_JAYGIA010000017.1 coordinate 2,042, forward strand.
GCCAGCGGCTGGCTCAACGGCTTCCCCCCGCCCAACGCCCCCAGCGCTGGCTGGCCTGCCCTGAGCTGGCGCCCAACGTCCTTGGCAAGTGGGAGCGGGCGCGCTGGAGCGGCTGGCTGCTCCAGACCTGTGACGGAGCAGCCGGCGCCGATGACGCGGCTGCAGAAGTCCGCTAAAGCTGGTCAGTCGCACCTTCTGGATGACCTCGTCCGCTGATCCGGAACTCTCCAACAAGAAGCTTGCCGCGGGGCTGCTTGGAATCTTTCTGGTCGCCTTCGGGATCCACAAGTTCGTGCTCGGCTACACCACGTCGGGCGTGATCATGCTGGTGGTGTCCGTTGCCGGAGGTGTGGTCACCTGTGGCATTGCCAGCTTCGTGATGGGGGTGATTGGCCTGATCGAGGGAATCATCTACCTCACCAAAACCCCCGAAGAGTTCAAAGCCACCTACATCGACGCCAAGAGGGAGTGGTTCTGATGGCTGGCCGCGGCCTCACGCCTCCCCGGGCCGGCGTCCTCAACCTGCGTGCACCGGGACTGTCCGGTCGCCTTGGCTTGACGCTGCTGATCGGCCTGGCCGCCACGGTCAGCTTCTCCCTGGCGGGGGTGGCTGTGGAGGATGGCTTTCATCCGCTCAGCCTTGTCGCCAGCCTGCTGCCGTTGCAGATGGCGGCCCTGCTCTGGGCGCTCTCCCGCCGCTCGCCGATCCTCTGAGCAGATCATTCCGCTCCGGCTGAGGCCTCCAGCCAGCGCTCGATCGGCTCCGGCAGTGCGCAGCGCCTCCGGCTGCTCGCCTCGATGGCCACGTGCTGGGTGAGGCCCCGGGCCACCGGGCGGCTGGGGCCAGCGAGGCACGTGAAGCTGTAGCTCACCTCGAAACGTCCGGCCGCGAGCCGTCGTGGAGCGAGGACGATCGCCAGCGGATCGCCGCACACCAGGGGTGCCAGGAAGTCGGCACGGCAATGCACGATCGGCAGAGCCACTGTCGCTGGACCGGCGTCGACGGTGTCGTGGGTCTCAGGGGGCCGGCCGGGGGTGGGGAAGATGACGGCGGCTGAGATCCCGAAGGCTTCGAGGCTCTCCTCATAGGCCTCATGGCACCAGCGCAGCAGTTGGTGGAAATGCATCACTCCGGCGGCATCGGTCTCGCCGAAACGCACCCTTCGGTGAAGCAGCAACCACCCGGAGGGATCGATTGGGGCCGGCCCGCTGCCCATGAGATCGCTGGTCATGGTGTTGCCGCTTGATTCAAGTCTTGGCTTGCCTTGAACTTGGGTCTCCCGTTATGTCTTGCTCAAGCCCATGATCCCACGTCTCCGGAGCACCCGGTGCCCAAGCTGATGATGACAGAAAATGTCATTTTTCAGCCTTGCTGGTCAAGGCGGTTTTTGAGAGCAATGCTTTGAACAGACGGTAAGCGGCGGCCCAGGCAGCAAGGGGTTTCAGATGCGCAACTCATGCTTTCCCGGGCAGAGGTCGCTGGTCCAGTCCTGCTTTTTGGATGTTCACAGATGACACGTTCGATTGTTGATCCAGCTGGCACTCTGTCGGCGGTTCAGACCGAGCCCCAGTCCAGGGAAGCCAGTCACTCCCTCGGCTACAGAGGAACCCGTCTGATGGCAGGAGCCTTCAACCAGGCCCAGATGGCCATGGCGGAGGCCTACATCAACGGTCTGGAAATTCCCGACTCGCTGTTCCGAGGGATGGTCCACGCCTCCATGCCCATTCTGTTCCGCCACTTCCCCGGCCTGTTGGCTCCGTATGACTGGGTGCTGGAGGAATCGGATCGGATTGCAGAGTCATCCAGGGAACTGATGGAAATTCAGTATGATCGCCCCCAAGAGATGCTGAATCGAATGCTGGGCGATTGGGAGCCTATTTACCCAAAGTATAGCACTGGATTCTGGGAGCATGGCGCCAAGGATCTGGAAGAATCGCAACGGCACATGATTGATCAGATGATTGAGCGTCTGGGTATTGTCGATGGAGACAATCTCCTTGATTTTGGCTGTGGCTGGGGTTGCGTTCCCAATTACATCCTTTCAAAGTTTCCCAATCTGCGCTGCACGGGAGTCAATCTGAGTCGGCAGCAATGTGCGTACATGCGTGGGAAGATGAAGGACCCGAACAGTCAATTGAGCTCGGGAAGATTCACCCTGATTGAGGGTGATCTCAATGAAGTGGAATTACCCGAAAAGTTTACCAAGATCATCTCCGTTGGCGTCTTCTGCCATGTCGGCAATCTGACGCGAGCTTTCCGAAAGCTGGCCAGCTTGCTTGAACCCGGTGGGAAGACATTGATTCATATCATCACGGTTAGGATTCCCAATAATATGTCGTCGGGCTTCACCCACAAGTATATTTTCCCTCATGGGCGCTACTGGAATCATGACGCTATTCCCAGCCATGATCGTGACCTCAAAACCATTCAGAAATGGTACATGAATGGAACCAACTACCACCAGACGCTCACTGCCTGGCTGAATCGATTTGACGCCTCCCAGGATGTGGTCAGCCAATTGGACTATGGCATGGACTATGCAAGATTTCGGCGTATATGGCGCTTTTATCTCCTCTTGCTCGGGACAATCTTCAGCAGCTGTGATGGTGAATTCAATGGCAACGGCCAGTATCTGTTGACCCATTCCTGAACTCTGCTGGGGTCGGTTTCAGGTGTCTGGGAAGGCGGCAATGCCGACTCCATAGGTGAGGCTCATCCGCCCAGCCCAGTAGAGCAGAAGCAGCAGTGTCACCACGCCCAGGTGGGTGCCCTTCAATTCCTGGGGCACAAGCCGCCGGGTCCAGAGAGCCTGCGCCGACCATGCCAGCAGGGCGGCAGCGGCGATCGGCCCGAAGGCGTGCAGGTCCACCGACTCCGAGAACCGGCCATTCAGGGCCGCGGCCGTGGCGCGAGTCAGGAAGCAGGTGGGGCACGGAAGGCCCGTGAGTGCCCTCAGTGGACAGCTCAGTCCAGGCAGGGCCGGATGCCAGCCCTTCAGCCAGAGGTAGCCGGTGAGCAACGCAGGTCCAGCGATGCCGCACCGGCGCAACTGATTGAGCCAGCGGCTTCGCCGGCCTCGTCCCCGCCGCCGACTGCCGTCTGCGCTCAGCGGTCCACCGAGCCCATGATCACGTCGATCGAGCCCAGGATCGCCATGATGTCGGCCACCTTGGCCCCGGTGAGGATGTGGGGCAGGATCTGCAGATTGTTGAAATCGGCAGCCCGGATCTTCCAACGCCAGGGGGTGACATCATCATTGCCCATGATGAACACGCCCAGTTCGCCTTTACCCGATTCCACCCTGGCGTAGAGCTCACCGCCGGGGATCTTGAAGGTTGGGGCCACTTTCTTGGCCACATATTGGTAGTCGAAGTCATACCAGGAGCTCTTCTTGCCCTCGTTCATCCTCTGGGCCTCCAGGTTTTCGGTGGGGCCGCCGGGGATGGCTGTGCAGGCCTGGCGCAGGATCTTCAGCGACTGGCGCATCTCCTCGATCCTCACCCGATAGCGGGCGTAGCAGTCGCCCTCCTTCTCCCAGGCCACGTCCCACTCGAAATCGTCGTAGCACTCGTACTTGTCGATCTTTCTCAGGTCCCAGGGCACGCCGGAGGCACGCAGCATCGGGCCCGAAAGGCTCCAGTTGATGGCCATCTCACGGCTGATCACCCCCAGTCCCTCAATGCGGCGTTTGAAGATGGGGTTATTGGTGATCAGTTTCTCGTATTCGTCGATCTTTGGGCCGAAATAATCGCAGAAGTCGAGGCACTTTTCCAGCCAGCCGTAGGGCAGATCGGCGGCAACCCCACCGATGCGGAAGTAGTTGTTGTTGATCAGCCGCTGTCCGGTGGCAGCTTCCCAGAGGTCGTAGATCATCTCCCGCTCACGGAAGATGTAGAAGAAGGGGGTCTGGGCGCCCACATCGGCCAGGAACGGGCCAAGCCAGAGCAGATGGTTGGCGATGCGGTTCAGCTCCAGCATCAGCACACGGATGTAGCTGGCGCGTTTCGGCACCTGGATGCTGGCCAGCTTCTCGGGAGCGTTGACCGTGATCGCCTCGTTGAACATGCCGGCCGCGTAGTCCCAGCGGCTCACATAGGGCACGAACATCACGTTCGTGCGGTTCTCGGCGATCTTCTCCATGCCGCGGTGCAGGTAGCCGATCACCGGCTCGCAGTCCACCACGTCTTCGCCATCGAGGGTCACCACCAGCCGCAGCACCCCGTGCATGGAGGGGTGATGGGGCCCGAAGTTGACCACCATCGGCTCCGTGCGCGTTTCCAGTTGCGTCATGGGCCGGAGGTCTCGGAAGCGGACGTGCGGATCTTAGGAAGGAACCCATGCAGCAGACGTTCGATCACCTGCCGGTTCTGGCCGCTGCCGTGGTAGCCGGCTTTACCGACTTGCCCTGTGAAGGAACTCTGCTGGATGCCACCGTGGGTGGCGGTGGCCACAGCGCCCTCTTGCTGGCGGCTCATCCGGGATTGCGCCTGATCGGCCTCGATCAGGATCCCTCGGCCCTGGAGGCGGCAGCCGAGCGGCTGGCACCTTTTGCTGATCGGGTCAGCCTGGTGGCCTCCAACTTCGCCACCTACACCCCCAGCGGGCCCCTGGTGGGGGTGCTGGCCGATCTGGGGGTGAGCAGCCCCCAGCTGGATCGGCCTGAGCGGGGCTTCAGCTTCCGCCTGGATGGCCCCCTCGACATGCGCATGAACAACGCTGAGGGCGAGTCCGCCGCTGAGCTGATCGACCGTCTGGAGGAGAAGGACCTGGCCGATCTCATCTACGCCTATGGCGAGGAGAGGCTGTCGCGGCGGATCGCCCGCCGTATCGTCGAGGCCCGTCCCTGGCAGGGCTCGGGTCGGGGCACGGCTGCTCTGGCCTATCTGGTGGCCGGCTGCTATCCCCCCAAGGGCCGCCATGGCCGCATCCATGCCGCCACCCGCACCTTCCAGGCCCTGCGCATCGCTGTGAACGACGAACTCGGGTCGCTCGAGCGCCTGCTTCACGAGGCCCCCGACTGGCTGACGCCTGGTGGACTGTTCGGTGTGATCAGTTTCCACTCCCTCGAGGACCGGCGGGTGAAGACAGCGTTCCTGGGCGATGACCGCCTTGAGCGTCTGACCCGCAGGCCCCTGGTGGCCGATGACCAGGAGGCGGAGCGCAATCCCCGCAGCCGTTCAGCGAAGTTCAGGATGGCCCGCCGGCGTTCGGCGGACCCTGTCCCGGGGCAGCGCTGATGGATCGCAGTGACCTGTTCTGGTGGATTGCGTTCAGCATCCAGCTGATGGCCATCCCCGGAACGCTGCTGCCCATCCTGCCGGGGCTGATCTTCCTGCCGCTGGGGGCGGCGGTCTGGGTCTGGGCCGAGGGCTGGGCCGGCACCTGGCCGGAGTTCCTTCTGGCTGCTCTGATCCTGCTGCTGGGCTGGGGAGCGGATCTGCTCGGCGTGACCCTTGGGGCGGCCAGGCTCCAGGCCACCCGCTGGGCCTATGTGGGGGCCGGCCTGGGCTTGCTGGTGGGTCTGCTGGGGCTGTTACCGGCGCTGCCGGTGGGGGGACCACTGCTGGGCGCCCTGCTCGGCCCTTTGCTGGGGGCCTCCCTGGGTGAACTTCTGACGGCTCCCACCTCGCTCGGGCCCCTGGGCCTGCTGCGGCTGCGCCGTTCCCTGCTGGTGGGGCTGGCCGTGGTCACCGGGATGCTCGTGAGCCGGGTGGCCCAGTTCCTGCTGGCCCTGGCCGGAGTGGCGGGGTTCGTTCTGCTCAGCCGGCTGCTGCTGCCGGGTTGACGCCGTGCGGCCGCAGCAGGCTCGCGCCCGGCGGGGCTCCCGGCAGCCCGTCGGTGGCCCCGGCAAGGGAAGGCTTTCCGGTCAGCGCCGCAGCTCTCGCAGGACCCCGGCCACCACCTCAACCGCCTGGTCGATCTCCTCGGACGTGGTGGGGCGTCCGAGCCCGAACCGGATCGAGGCCGCCGCTTCGGCTGGGGTCAGCCCCAGAGCTGCCAGCACGTGTGAGGGGCTGCCGCTGCTGCAGGCCGAGCCTCCGCTCACCGCCAGCTGCCTCCGCAGGGACCGGTGCAGCTGGTTGCCATCCACCCCCTCCAGATGAACGTTGAGGTTGTGGGCGAGACGGTGCTCGAGGCTGCCGTTCACCCGCACCCCTCCCAGCTCCAGCAGACCCGCCAGCAGCTGGTCGCGCAACTTGCCCAGGCGCTCCAGTCGCGCCTCCCGGTCGCGGCTGGCCAGCTCCGCCGCTCGCTGCAGTCCCACGATCAGGGGAACCGGCAGCGTCCCACCCCGCAGGCCCCCTTCCTGGCCACCGCCGTGCTGCTGGGGGGCCAGGATCATCCCTTCAGCGAGCACCAGGGCACCGATGCCCTTGGGTCCGTAGATCTTGTGTCCGCTGAGGCTGAACAGGTCGAGGCCCAGCTCGCCTGGACTGAACGGGCGATTCCCGAAGATCTGGGCTCCATCGCTGTGCAGCGCGATGCCCCGCCCAAGGCAGAGCTCCCGGATGGCGTCGAGGGGCTGCAGCACGCCGATCTCGTTGTTGGCGGCCATCACGCACACCAGCAGCGTGTCGTCACGCAGGGCCTCGCTGAGGCGATTCAGGTCCACCAGCCCATCGCGCCGCACCGGCAGCACGGTGAGATCGAATCCGTGGCCCGCCAGATAGCGCAGGGGCTCCAGCACCGCACGGTGCTCCGTGGCCAGGGTGATCAGGTGGCGGCCCCGCTGGCGGCGGGCCTCCACCAGCCCCTTGATCGCCAGGTTGTTCGCCTCCGTGGCCCCACTGGTGAACACCACCTGCTCCGGGGCCACACCCAGCTGCCGGGCCAGGCTGCTGCGGGCCTGCGCCACCGCCGCGGCCGCCTCCAGGCCAGGACGGTGGGAGCGACTGGAGGGGTTGGCGAACAGCTCGCTCCAGTAGGGCGCCATCGCACTCACCACCGCTGGATCACAGGGTGTGGTGGCCTGATGGTCCAGATAGATGGTGGCCATCCCTCCTTCCCATCCCCGCGGAACCGTTCCATGCTGACAACCCAGCTGCCATGAACCAGCCGATGGCTTCCATCTCGCGACTACGGCTCCTGGCTGCTGCCCTCGCCACCCTGGCGCCTGCGGGGCTGACCTCCATGCCCTCAGTCGACGCCCAGAGCGTTTTCCTGCGCCCGGATCAGAATCGCCCCGCCGGGATGGCCCTTCTGCTGGAGCGGGACATTGCCGACGGCAAGCAGGCCCTGGGGGTGTTCGGCATCACCGCCGATCCCGTCCAGCCCCAGGTCTGGCGGATCAAGGTGTGGGAGGAGCTGCCCAACGATGTCAAGGTCCGCTCCGAGACGGTCCAGTGCTCGCCCTCGGCGCCGCTGCGGGTCACCAACGATGGCCGCAGCCTGATCCTGCGCGAACTCAATCCCGGCGGCGTGGTCACACCGGCCAACCGCATCGACCATCTGGTCTGGTGGGCCACCTGTTTCCCGGAGCAGGCCGGCAAGGACCCCAACAGCCTGCGCGGCCTGGCCCGTCAGCTGGGCTACAGCGGCAACCGGGTGGAGCGGGAGCAGGTGGTGCCCGCCTCCAACCTCTGACCGCCGTGCGGGCCTGGATAGATTCCTCCCAACGCCAGCCGGTTCATGAGTCAGCACGAGTCCGCCAGCAGGCCGGAAGAGGAGAACAGCGCCGAGGAGCCGATCAGCCCGCCGGCCCCGGCCCGTCTGCTGCTGGTCGATGACGAGCCCGGTCTGCGCACGGCCGTGCAGGCCTACCTGGAGGACGAAGGCTTCGATGTCACCACCGCCAACGACGGCGAGGAAGGCTGGACGGCAGCCCAGGAGCTGATCCCCGACCTGGTGATCAGCGACGTGATGATGCCTCGCCTTGATGGCTATGGACTGCTCAGGCGACTGAGGGGCGACGAGCGGCTGGGGGGCACTCCGGTGATCTTTCTCACTGCCAAGGGGATGACGGCCGACCGGATCGAGGGCTTCCAGGCCGGGGTCGACGACTACATCCCCAAGCCCTTCGATCCCGATGAGCTGGTGGCCCGGGTTCGCAACGTGGTGCGCAGACAGGAGCGGCTGCTGGCCGAGGCGGCCCGCTACGCCGATGCCGACATCGGCCAGATGGCGCGGCAGATCACCGAGATCCGCTCCCTCCTGCAGCAGACGGGATCCCACAAGAGCGCCACACCGGCCACCCATTCCTTCACCCCCAGGGAGGCGAGCGTGCTCCAGCTGGTGGCCGAAGGACTGATGAACAAGGAGATCGCCCGCCGCCTGGAAACCTCGATCCGCAATGTCGAGAAGTACGTGAGCCGCCTGTTCACCAAGACCGGCACCACCAGCCGCACTGAACTGGTGCGCTACGCCCTCGAGAACGGCCTGGTTGACTGACGGGCCACCTGGGGACCCCGTCCTGACGGGTTGGTTGCCGGCCCGACTCAACCAGGGCTGGACCTACCGCGACCGGGTCGGCCCCTCCGAGCGCGGGCACTGGCTGAGTGCGTTCTATGCGGCCCGCTACCGGCATTCCGATCGGGAGGCGTGGATGCGGCGGCTGGAGGCCGGCGAGATCAGGTGCAACGGCGAGGCGCTCCGGGCTGATCGACCACTGGCCGAGGGTGATCGCCTGGCCTGGCGTCGGCCCCCCTGGCTGGAGGAGGCTGTACCGGCAAGCTGGCCGGTCGTGTTCGACGATGGCGATCTGTATGTGATCGACAAGCCCAGCGGCCTGCCGGTTCTGCCGGGCGGCGGCTGGCTGGAGCACACCGTGCTGCACCTCCTGGAGCGCCGCTTCGCTCAGGCCGGCAGCGGGGGCCTGGCCCATGGCGGTGTGCCGAGGCCGGTGCACCGGCTCGGCCGGCACACCTCCGGTCTGCTGGTCTGTGCCCGTTCTCCCCGGCTGCGGTCCTGGCTGAGCGCCCTGCTGCGCGAGAGCACGGCAGACACCCTGCGCGTGGTTGGGGGCGAGATCCGCAGTGATCACGACCAGGGCCGACCGCGCGACTGGCCTTGCCGGAGCTGCCTCAAGACCTACAGGGCCCTGACGGCTCCCCTGCCCCTCGCCCTGGCCCCAGGAGAGTGCCTGGAGATCACCACGCCGATCGGCCGTCGGCCCCATCCGCTCCTGGGCCAGATCTGGGCGACGCAGGAGTCAGCGGGCGGGGGCCGGTCGCTGCCGGCGATCAGTCGTCTCACCCTGCTGGAGCGGCGTGGTGATGCCAGCCTGGTGGCCGTGACGATCGGCACGGGTCGTCCGCATCAGATCCGGATCCATCTGGCCAGTGTGGGTGCCCCGTTGCTGGGGGATCCCCTCTTCCTTTCTGGTGGAGACGCCCATCCAGGCAGGCGGCCCGGCGACGGGGGCTATTGCCTCCATGCCCATCAGCTCAGACTGCCCCTGCCCGATGGTGGGGAGCTGGAGCTCGAGGCCCCATGCCCTGCCCGGTTGCGCCGCGAAGCGTTCAACCCCTGACGGGACAGGGACCCCGGCTCACCTCAGTCAGAAGCCTCCCCAGGTGGAGTTCCGGCTGTGGGTGCGCCCTCCCTGGCCGGTCCATTCGATCTGGGTGGATCCAGGCTGGCGCTCGACGACACGCATGGTGGAACGTCCGCCCGGACCCGTGACGACCGTGGAACGATTGCCCTTGCCGTAGGTGGTTTCCCGGGTGGTGGTGCGACCCTGGCGATCGGTCCACTCGACCTCGGTGGAATCCGGTGAGCGCTCGGCGGAGCGGGTGACGGTGCGACCGCCGGGGCCGGTGATGGTGGTGTTGCCTTCCCCATCCCCGTAGGTGGAGGTCTGGGTGTAAGTGCGGCCCTGCCTGTCAGTCCACGTGGCTTCTGTGGAACCCGGTGTGCGCTCGGCGGAGCGGGTGACGGTGCGACCGCCGGGGCCGGTGATGGTGGTGTTGCCTTTGCCGCCCCCGTAGGTGGAGGTCTGGGTGTAGGTGCGGCCCTGGCGGTCGGTCCACCGCGCGTTGGTGGAGCCGGGCTGGCGCACGGCGGAGCGGGTGATGGTGCGACCGCCGCGGCCGGTGATGGTGGTGTCGGCCCTGGCGGCGGTGGAGTCGAGGGGAACCAGGAGGGCTGTTGCTCCGAGGGCGGCGAGGGTCAGAAGGAGGCGTTTCATTGGAAGAGTTGCAATACGGCGTGAGTGAGCCTCAAGTATCCCGCTGGTGGATGAATGAGCCATGTCCGGTGAGGGGGGAACTGTGACTGGATGCACCTTCGGGGCCGGAAGGACCCTGGACCCTGGCCGGAGCGGACGCCTGAGTCCTGGCTGTGCTCAGCGCGGATGGGTGCGCATCAGCCGCTGCACTTCTCCGGCGTGATAGCTGCTGCGGGTGAGTGGTGAGCTGACGACCTGCAGGAACCCCAGCCGCCTTTCCCCTTCGTGGCGGAAGTGATCGAACCGATCGGGCGTCACGAACCGCTGAACGGCCAGATGCTTCGCTCCGGGGGAGAGGTACTGACCGATCGTCACGATGTCGACGGCCTGGGCTCGCAGATCCGCCATCACTTCCAGCACCTCGCTGTCGGTTTCGCCCAGGCCCACCATGAGCCCCGATTTGGTGTAGGTCCTTGGCCAGTCCTGGTGGACCCGACGCAGAAGCTCCAGGGAGCGCGGGTAGAGGCCCTGAGGCCGAACATGCCGGTACAGCCTCGGCACCGTTTCGATGTTGTGGTTGAGCACGTCCGGAGCCCCCGCCATGACAGCGGCCAGGGCGTCCCAGTTCCCGCAGAGGTCCGGGATCAGCAGCTCGATCGTTGTGCCGGCGGAGCGACGACGCACCTCCTCCATGCAGGCCACGAACTGGCTGGCGCCCCCGTCCTCGAGGTCATCGCGGTTCACCGAGGTGATGACCACGTGGGAGAGGCCCATGCGGGCCACCGCCTCCCCCAGCCGCTCCGGCTCGCTGGGGTCGAGGGCCCTCACGCTCCTGTCGAAGTCGATGTCGCAGTAGGGACAGGCCCGGGTGCAGCCCGGACCCATGATCAGAAAGGTGGCGGTGCCGCCGGCGAAGCATTCGCCGATGTTCGGACAGCTGGCCTCCTGGCAGACGGTGTTGAGCTTCAGGTCCACCAGCAGGTCGGCCACGGCACCGATCCGCTCCCGCTGCGGCGCCTTGACCCGTAACCAGTCGGGTTTGAGCATGGCGTCCGGAGCCATCGCGGCAGGGCTGCTGGATCCAGACTTTAGAAACCCTATGCCGCCCGGAGCAGGCGACGGTCATCCCCTAAAGTCCCTCATGGCGGGATGTGGCGCAGCTTGGTAGCGCACTTCGTTCGGGACGAAGGGGCCGCAGGTTCGAATCCTGTCATCCCGATCGCTGAGCTCCGGGAGCGATGGCGTCCCGGAGCCCTTCAGCACAGTTCGGCGCCCGGGTAGCCCCGTGGCGTCACCATCATCCCGTCCTGACGGCGGGAGGTGCTGTTGCCCACCAGCACAAGGCTGAGCATGTCCACCTGATCCAGGGGCAGGTCCCCGAGGCTGTGCAGCTGCACGCTCTCCTCAGCCCGTCCCAGCTGGCGTGCCAGCACCACAGGGGTTTCGGCGCTGCGCCCCTCCAGCAGCAGCTCCCTGGCCCGGCCCAGCTGCCAGTCGCGGCCCAGCGAGCGGGGGTTGTAGAGCGCCACAACGAAATCTCCGCTGGTGGCCGCCCGCAATCGTTTTTCGATCGTCGCCCAGGGGGTGAGACGGTCGCTCAGGCTGATCGTGCAGAAATCGTGCATCAGCGGCGCCCCGGCCCGCGCCGCAGCCACCTGCAGGGCCGAGAGGCCCGGATGCACGCTGAACGCGGGTCTCTCCGCAGGCGCCCGCTCCAGCCAGAGCTCCAGGGCCAGCCCGGCCATGCCGTAGATGCCGCTGTCACCTGACGACACCAGGGCCACGCTCAGCCCGGCATCGGCCAGCTCCAGGGCCAGCCGGCAGCGGTCCCGCTCTTCGGTCAGCCTTCCGTCGCGGCGCAGCTGGTCGGGTCGCCGCAGGGGCTCCAGCAGGTCCAGGTAGAGGCTGTAGCCCACCCAGACGGTGCTCTCGGCCAGGGCGAGGCGAGCTTCAGGGGTGAGCAGATCCAGCCGGCCGGGGCCGCTGCCCACCAGATGGATCCGCCCCCGCTGCGGGGCCCACTGCCCTCCCGTCTGGGCCACAGCCAGGGTGGCGGCTCCCCGTTCCCCAGGCCGGGCCCGCTCGATGCGCTTCTCCAGCAGCAGGTCCGGCTGGGGGGAGGAGGCCAGCAGAGCGGCCGCTTCAGCCACGCTGGCGGTGCCCATTTCCCGGAGCACCGCCTCTGACGGGCTGGGCACCGGCACCGCCGCCAGGGCCTCGGCACTGAACAGACGCAGCGGCCACTGATGGCGGCGGGCCAGCTCCAGCAGTGCCGGCTCATCGCCCTTGCGGTCGATGCTCGCCAGCCCGGCGACAGCTTCAGGAGCCAGCTGGGTGTCATCGAGGGCCTGCTCCAGCAGTCGCTCCAACAGGCTGAGGCTGGTGTCGCGCTCGCAGCCGAGGCCCAGCCAGAGGCTGGGGGGATGCCAGCGGCAGCCGGGACCCCTGCGTGGGCTGATCACCAGCTGCAGCGGAGGGCTCTCGGCGAGGGCCGGTTCCTTGGGCGTTTCTGCCTGGGGCTGTAGCAGGGTCGCGGCAGCCTGCAGCCCCTGCCAGTCGCTGCAACCGTTCTCCTGCCGCACGGCGATCCTCTCGCCCCGGGCCACGGCTTTCATCAGCGCGCTCCAGTCGCCCAGGCCCTTCCGCCAGCCCCAGGCCAGCCCGAAGCTGTCGAGGGCCAGGCTGCCGCCTCCACTGCTGCCGCCCGTGAGCACCGCTTCGCCCCCCAGCAGGGCGGCCACCCTCTGGCTGAGCTGCTCGGCCCCGGCCCCATGCCCCCCCAGCAGGGGGATGGCGAAACGCCCCTGGGGATCCACCACCACCACCGCCGGGTCGTGCTCCTTGCCCTGGAGCAGTGGGGCCACCAGCCGGGTCACCGCCCCGCAGGCCCCCACCACCACAAAGGCCGACGCGCCGCTCCAGTGGCGGCGGAGCAGCTCAGCCGCCCCGGCCCCAGGTTCTGCACGGGCCATCAGCAGCCCGCCCTGATCCAGGCGCTCGAGCACGGGGGCACCGGCCCTGCTCAGGGCCAGTCCCCAACAGATGGAATCACTCATCCCCCGAACCTGGCACGCAGCCGCTCCTGCGCCGAGGTCTCCGCTTCCGAGGCCATCTCGGGCTCGGCCACCGACTCCCCTGAGGACTCCTCCGAGGAGGCCTCCTCAGGGGATGGGCCCGGGGGCGGTTCCGCGACGGTCGGCTGTTCCGTGGATTCAGGCGTGGTCAGAGGCTCTGGTGAATCAGAAACGTCCGGCGGATCCGCCGGATCCTTCGTGACGGGCTCCTCCTCCAGGGTGCCGGCGTCGTCCGAGGGTTCTGGTTCGGTTGGCGCCTCTTCAGTCGGTCGCTCAGTGTTGGCAGCTTCCGGTGGCCCGGGGGCTGGAGATCTCTCGCGGGTCGCGTCCTCATCCCTGAGATCCTGCTCCGTCCGGGGTTCCGGTTCAGGAGAAGGCTCGCCTGGCCGCTCCCCCAGCAGACGCTCCAGATCCTCCGCAGAGAGGGCTGCCGTCTGCCAGGGACGGGGGGCTTCAGGCCGAATGTCCAGGTTCTGAACCAGGCTGTTGAAAGGTGGATTCAACGGTTCCCCCAACCCGTCGAGGAGTTCCAGCTGCAGTGGGTTGCTGCCGGAGCGCAGACCGGAGAGCCACAGCGGTTCCTGCCGGTCCACCTGGAAACTGTCTCCATTGAGGGTGACCCGCAGCCGCCAGTGCGACCCGTCCCCGTCGAGGCGCTGCAGCGGCGCGTCAATCAGCAGCCAGTCGATCAGGACGGGTTCGTGATGGATCAGGTCGGTGGGGGTGCTGCTCACCAGCTGGGGGCTCCCCCGCCGGGGTTGGCTGAGGGGGTTGGCGGCCAGGCCGTGGAGGCGGATCTGGACGAAGGCGCCGGGATCCTTCACCGCTTCACCCCAGGGGCGGGCCGCATAGACCGTCAGGCGATGACTGCCCGGCCTGAGGGGATCCATGGCCAGGCTCAGCCTGTTGTCCTTAGTAAGAGGCGTCGTGGCGACCTCGGGACCCAGACGCAGGGGTTCCCGGTCATCGAGCTGCACCACCAGGTGGGCGCCGAGCCCCAGGGAGCCGGCATCGGCCAATGGCCAGTCGTCGACGGCCAGCTCCAGCGACCAGGGGGCGAGAGGGAGCACGGAGTCGTCGGCTGGAGCCAGGATGCGCAGCCGGGGCTGATGCTCCGCCAGGCGCAGGCGCAGGGCCTGACTGCCCTTGGGTGGGGGCACTTCCCTCAGTCGTCCGGAGCTGGCCGGACCGGTGCTGGTGATCTGCGGCTCCTGGGGACGTGGCCGCAGACTCCAGCCACCACTCAGCAACACGACCAGGCAGAGCAGCACCGCTCCCAGGCCTCGAAGCCCCGCCGCCAGCATGCGCATCGCTCCTGATCGATGTCGGCCCCAGGCTCAGGTGCCGGGACCCATGGGGACAGTTTGCCCAGCGGGCTTCGGGTCCGTAAAAAATGATGCTGAATGTATCCCCAAATCCTTCGGGAATTGGATAAAGAAAGTGCAGCATCGCGCTGCCGATGAGTGATAGGGAGCTTGGGGCAGAGCCCTGTTCCAGACAGGGGTGGTGCCGGATTGAACCTTTGTTACTTACCCCCCAGAGGGCTTGAAACTCGCCCTTATACTTCCGCCAGCGGTCCCCTCATCGGGGCCCCAGCTCCAGTGCTGGCAGCGGCTTTCGGCCTTTTTCGAAGCCACTCCGCACTGGTGCCCATGGTTCCAAGGGCCTCGGCCCGCGGAACCGTGAGGCCCACCGGCCTGGCCTTTCGGCCCGGTCCGGAGGGGTGGACCTCCACCTCGACTCCGTCCCTCGAGGAACGTCTCGATGACCATCAGCCCACCAGAGCGTGGGAAAAAGGCGAAGGCCCAGGTCGACCAGGTGAACAACCCGGCCACCTTCGAACTGTTCGGCAAGCCCGGCCATTTCGACCGCACCCTCGCCAAAGGTCCCAAAACCACCACCTGGGTTTGGAACCTCCACGCCAACGCTCACGACTTCGACAGCCACACGAGCGATCTCGAAGAGGTCTCCCGGAAGATCTTCAGCGCTCACTTCGGCCACCTGGCCGTCATCTTCATCTGGCTGAGCGGCGCCTTCTACCACGGTGCCCGCTTCTCCAACTACACCGGCTGGCTGGCCGACCCCCTGCACGTCAAACCCAGTGCCCAGGTGGTCTGGCCCATCTTCGGCCAGGAAATTCTCAACGGCGATGTGGGTGCCGGCTTCCACGGCATCCAGATCACCTCAGGCCTCTTCCATGTCTGGAGAGCCTGGGGCTTCACCAGTGAGTTCCAGCTGCTCTGCACCGCCATCGGTGCCCTGGTGATGGCTGGCCTGATGCTGAATGCCGGCGTCTTCCACTATCACAAGGCAGCTCCCAAGCTCGAGTGGTTCCAGAACGTTGAGTCCATGCTCAACCACCACCTGGCTGGCCTCCTCGGCCTGGGCTCCCTCTCCTGGACCGGGCACCTGCTGCACGTGTCCCTGCCCACCACTCAGTTGATGGATGCCATCGACGCCGGCAAGCCGCTGGTGCTCGACGGCAAGACCATCGCTTCGGTGGCGGACATCCCCCTGCCCCATGAATTCCTGAACCTGGATCTGCTGACCCAGTTGTTCCCTGGATTCGGAGCGGGTCTCTCAGCCTTCTTCACCGGCAACTGGGCCGCCTACAGCGACTTCCTCACCTTCAAGGGTGGGCTGAATCCTGTCACCGGCAGCCTCTGGATGACCGACATCGCCCATCACCACCTGGCGATCGCGGTCCTGTTCATCGTCGCCGGACATCAATACCGCACCAACTGGGGTATTGGTCACAGCATCAAGGAGATTCTCGAAGGCCAGAAGGGTGATCCCCTGCTGTTCCCGGCTCCGAAGGGTCACGATGGCCTGTTCGAGTTCATGACCACCTCCTGGCATGCCCAGTTGGCCGTGAACCTGGCGTTGCTCGGTTCGCTGAGCATCATCGTGGCGCATCACATGTATGCGATGCCGCCCTATCCCTACATCGGTATCGACTACCCAACGCAGCTGTCGATCTTCACGCACCACATGTGGATCGGCGGTTTCATCATCGTTGGCGCCGGTGCCCACGCGGCCATCGCGCTCATCCGCGATTACGACCCTGCCCAGCATGTTGACAACGTGCTGGATCGGGTCCTCAAAGCCCGTGATGCCCTGATCAGCCACCTCAACTGGGTGTGCATCTGGCTTGGCTTCCACAGCTTCGGCCTCTACATCCACAACGACACCATGCGTGCCCTGGGACGTCCCCAGGACATGTTCAGTGACACCGCCATTCAGCTGAAGCCCGTTTTCGCTCAGTGGATTCAGGGTCTGCACGCCGCTGCAGCCGGTTCCACCGCACCGAATGCTCTGGCCGGTGTGAGCGAAGTGTTCAACGGTGCCGTCGTCGCCGTCGGCGGCAAGGTGGCTGCCGGTCCGATCCCCCTGGGAACGGCCGACTTCATGGTCCACCACATCCACGCCTTCACGATCCACGTCACCGTGCTGATCCTGCTGAAGGGTGTCCTCTACAGCCGCAGTTCCAGGCTGATCCCCGACAAGGCCAACCTGGGCTTCCGCTTCCCCTGCGACGGCCCCGGCCGTGGCGGTACCTGCCAGGTGTCGGCCTGGGACCACGTGTTCCTCGGCCTCTTCTGGATGTACAACTCCCTGTCCATCGTGATCTTCCACTTCAGCTGGAAGATGCAGAGCGATGTCTGGGGAACCGTGAATGCGGACGGCAGCGTCCAGCACATCACGAATGGGAATTTCGCGCAGAGCGCCATCACCATCAATGGCTGGCTGCGTGATTTCCTCTGGGCTCAGGCCGCACAGGTGATCAACAGCTACGGCTCCTCCTCCAGTGCTTACGGCCTGATGTTCCTCGGCGCCCACTTCGTCTGGGCCTTCAGCCTGATGTTCCTCTTCAGTGGCCGCGGTTACTGGCAGGAGCTCATCGAGTCCATTGTCTGGGCTCACAACAAGCTGAAGGTGGCACCCGCCATCCAGCCCCGTGCGCTGAGCATCACCCAGGGCCGTGCCGTAGGCGTTGCCCACTATCTGCTGGGAGGTATCGCTACCACCTGGTCCTTTTTCCTGGCCCGACTCGTCGCGGTCGGCTGACCTCACACCTGACCTTTCCCAATGGCAACGAAATTTCCTTCGTTCAGCCAGGGTCTGGCACAGGACCCGACAACCCGCCGTATCTGGTACGGCATCGCCACGGCTCACGACTTCGAGAGCCACGACGGAATGACGGAGGAGAAGCTTTACCAAAAGCTCTTCTCCACTCACTTCGGTCATCTGGCGATCATCGGCCTCTGGGTTTCGGGCAACCTGTTCCATATCGCCTGGCAGGGCAACTTCGAACAGTGGGTCGCCGATCCACTGCACGTCCGTCCCATCGCTCACGCGATCTGGGATCCGCACTTCGGCCAGGGGGCCATCACCGCCTTCACCCAGGCGGGAGCCACCTCCCCGGTCAACATTGCGTATTCCGGTCTGTACCACTGGTGGTACACCATCGGCATGAAGACCAACGCCGAGCTGTATCAGGGTTCCATCTTCATGATGATCCTGTCGGCCTGGGCGCTGTTCGCCGGTTGGCTCCACCTTCAGCCCAGGTTCCGGCCTTCCCTGGCCTGGTTCAAGAACGCTGAATCACGCCTCAACCACCACCTCGCCGTTCTCTTCGGCTTCAGCTCCATCGCCTGGACCGGTCACCTGGTTCACGTGGCCATTCCTGAAGCCCGCGGTCAGCACGTCGGTTGGGACAACTTCCTGAATGTGCTGCCTCACCCGGCCGGTCTGGCTCCGTTCTTCACCGGCAACTGGGGCGTCTACGCCGAGAATCCCGACACCCTCAACCAGGTGTTCGGCACCTCCGAGGGCTCAGGCACGGCGATCCTCACCTTCCTGGGCGGCTTCCACCCCCAGACCGAGGCGCTCTGGCTGACCGACATCGCCCACCACCACCTGGCGATCGGCGTGATCTTCGTGATCGCCGGTCACATGTACCGGACGAATTTCGGGATCGGTCACTCGATCCGCGAAATCCTTGAGGCCCACAATCCCCCCAAGGGCACCCCGTTCGGCGGTGCACTCGGTGCAGGACACAAGGGTCTCTACGACACCGTCAACAACTCCCTGCACTTCCAGCTGGGCCTGGCCCTGGCCAGCCTCGGGGTGATCACGAGTCTGGTGGCGCAGCACATGTACGCCTTGCCGTCCTATGCCTTCATCGCGAAGGACTACACGACACAGGCTGCTCTGTACACCCACCACCAGTACATCGCCATCTTCCTGATGTGCGGTGCCTTCGCCCACGGTGCGATCTTCTTCATCCGTGACTACGACCCCGAAGCCAACAAGGACAATGTCCTGGCCCGGATGCTCGAGCACAAGGAAGCGATCATCAGCCACCTGAGCTGGGTCTCCCTGTTCCTCGGTTTCCACACCCTTGGTCTCTACGTCCACAACGATGTGGTCGTTGCCTTCGGTACTCCCGAGAAGCAGATCCTGGTGGAGCCGGTCTTCGCCCAGTTCGTGCAGGCCGCGAGCGGCAAGGCCATCTACGGCTTCGACGTTCTGCTCTCCAACCCGGCCAGTGCCGCCAGCCTGGCTTCGGCCAACATCCCTGGCGATCACTTCTGGTTGGATGCCATCAACGGCAGCACGGATGTGTTCCTGCAGATCGGCCCTGGTGACTTCCTGGTCCACCACGCCATCGCCCTTGGACTGCACACCACCACCTTGATCCTGGTGAAGGGTGCCCTGGATGCCCGGGGTTCCAAGCTGATGCCCGACAAAAAGGACTTCGGCTATTCCTTCCCCTGCGACGGCCCCGGCCGTGGTGGCACCTGCGACATCTCAGCCTGGGACGCCTTCTACCTGTCGGTCTTCTGGGCCCTGAACACCGTGGGTTGGGTCACCTTCTACTGGCACTGGAAGCACCTCGCCATCTGGCAGGGCAACGTGGCTCAGTTCAACGAATCCAGCACCTACCTGATGGGCTGGTTCCGTGACTACCTCTGGCTGAACAGCTCCCAGCTGATCAACGGGTACAACCCGTTCGGCTCGAACAACCTGGCCGTCTGGGCCTGGATGTTCCTCTTCGGTCACCTAGTGTGGGCCACCGGTTTCATGTTCCTCATCTCCTGGCGCGGTTACTGGCAGGAGCTGATTGAAACCATCGTCTGGGCACACCAGCGCACCCCGCTCGCCAACCTGGTTGGCTGGCGCGACAAGCCCGTGGCGCTCTCGATCGTGCAGGCCCGTGTGGTTGGTCTGGCTCACTTCACCGTGGGCTACATCCTCACCTACGGCGCTTTCCTGATCGCTTCCACCTCAGGCAAATTCGGCTGATCCCAGCGATCAACCACCCCGAGGGACGCACCTCAAACAACCAGCCCCCGGAGCTTCTCCGGGGGTTTTTTCATGGCTCCTTAGTCCTGGGCCACCAGCGGCGTCCCTCCAGCAATTTCACCTCCAGGTACACCACCGGCACGACGAACAGCGTCAGGCCGGTGGACACCAGCAGCCCGAAGAACACAACCGTGCCGATGCTGATGCGGCTGGCGGCACCAGCCCCGGTGGCCAGCAGCAGGGGCAGGAATCCGGCGAGCGAAGAGAGCGCCGTGAGCAGAATCGGGCGCAGGCGGCTGATGGCCGCTTCTTCCACCGCCTCGCGTAGGCCCTGGCCTTCCTTCAGGCGCTGGTTGGCGAACTCAACGATGAGGATGCCGTTCTTGGCGGCCAGGCTCACCAGCACGAGCATGCCCACCTGGGCATAGATGTCCAGGAAGAGCCCTCGGCCAGCCAGGCCAAGCAGGGCGCCGAGCAGGGCCAGGGGCACCGTGATCAGGATGATCAGTGGGTCGAGAAAACTCTCGTAGAGCCCGGCCAGCACCAGGAACACCACGGCCATCCCCAGGGCGAACAGTTGCCAGGTGCGTCCTCCCGCCTGGCGTTCCTCCTTGGCGAGCCCAACCCACTCCAGGGCGATCACGGGATTGGCCAGCTCTTGCTTCACCTGCTCCAGCGTCTGGATCGCCTGACCTGTGCTCAGACCTGCCTTGGGCAGAGCCTGCACGGTGATCGATCGTGCCAGCCGGCTGTGGTTGATGACCGTCGGGCCACTGTCCTGCTGCAGCGACACCAGTTCACGCAGGGGAACCAGGTTCCCTTCCCGGCTGCGCACCTCAAGGGCCAGCACGTCCTCGGCCGTGCGGCGGAAGGCCCCATCCAGTTGCACGATCACCCGCCTGACCCGCTCGCCTTCGAAGGTGTCGTTGACGTAGCTGCTGCCGAAACTGGCACCCAGGGTCTTCACCACCGTGTCGAGGTCCACACCCAGCGACGCCATGCGCAGCCGATCGGGCTGCAGGCGCAGTTGCGGTGAATCGGCACTGAAACGTGTCCCCACCCGCTGGAAGTCGCCCGTGGCGTTGGCGGCGGCGATGAACTCGCGGGTGATCTGCTCGAATTCGCTCAGACTGAGACGCCCGCCGCTGAGATCCAGCAGTTCCAGTTCCAGTCCCCCCTCACTGCTGAAGCCCCTCACCACCGGTGGGACGCTCACCAGCACCGTTGCATCGCTGATGGAACTGCGCAGTCGTTTGGAGAGCCGCTCGGCCACCGCTTCACTGCTGTCTTCGGCCCGGGAGCCACGCTCCTGCAGCGGCTTCAGGCGCAGAAAGAAGATCCCCCGGTTCGGTGCACTGTCGCCGAAGGAGCGGCCTGAGTAGAAGTTGCCGACCCGTACCAGAGGCTCGCTGGTCACCAGCTGTCGCACCTGCTCCATGACGGCTTCGGTGCGTTGGATCGATGCCCCGCCAGGCAGGACCACCACTCCGCGGATCTGACTGTCGTCTTCCTGGGGAATGAAAGCCGTCGGCAGTTGCCCCAGTCCCCAGCCCGCCAGGATCAGGCCGCCCAGCAGCCCGAGCAGGATGCGGCGCCGCCAGCGAAAACTGCGATCCAGGGCCCGGCCGTAGTGCTCTCCGAGCCGATGGATCCAGCGTTGGGGCCGATCCAGCAGTCGGCGCAGCCAGTGAGGTTCCTTCCAGCCGTGCTGCAGCAGCCAGCTGGAAGCCACAGGCGTGAAGGTGAGGGCATTGATGGTGGAGAAGAGGATCGTGGCGCTGATCGTGATCGCGATCGGCTGGTAGAGCCGGCCCACGCTGCCGGGCATCGCCAGCACCGGCAGGAAGACCACCACCAGCACCAGCGAAGTGGCGATCACCGCACTGCCCAGCTCCTGCATGGCGTTATGAGCAGCCCGCCAGGGTGGTTCCCCCAGCTCGAGCCGGCGGCCGATGTCTTCGCTGACCACGATCGCGTCATCCACCACCAGGCCTGTGGCCAGCACCATGCCGAAGAGGCTGAGGGTGTTGATCGAACTGTCCGTCAGCCGCAGGATCGTGAAGCTTCCCACCAGGGCCACGGGCACGGCCACGGCGGTGATGGCCGCCAGGCGGCTGTTCCCCAGCGCCAGCAACAGCACCAGCAGCACCAGCAGCACGGCGTCGCGCAGGCTGCCCCAGGTGAGCTGGATGCTCTCGCGCACACTGTCGGCCACATCGACGATGCGCTCCAGTTCCACACCCACCGGGAAGTCGGGCTCCAGCCGGCTCAGTGCTGCGTTGACGGCATTGCTCACCTCCAGGGCATTGCTGCCGTCACGCTGGAAGATCAGCACGGCCAGGGTGGGTTGTCCTGCCAGGTTCATGGCGGTGCTCTCGAAACTCTCCTCATCGAGCACGACCCGCCCCACGTCCCTGAGCTGCACCACCCCGCCGTTGCTGGCCCGGCTCACCACCAGACCCTCCAGTTCGCCGGGGGTGCGCAGCCGACCCTCCATCTCGAGGGGCAGGGTGATCTCCTGGCCGGCTGGGCTGGGGGCATCGCCCACCTGGCCCAGGGCGGCGAGGACGTTCTGCTCCTCCAATGCGTCTTCGATGTCGGTGATGGTGAGGTTGCGCTGCTCCAGGGCCACCGGATCCAGCCAGACCCTGAATGCCAGTTCACTGCCGCCGGCGACGGCCACGTTGCCGACTCCAGGCACCCGCTGAAGTTCATCCCTGAGCCGCTGGTCCAGCCAGCCGCTCAGGAAGGCGTCGCTATACATGCCCTTCGGAGTGCTGAAGCTGATCACCATCAGCAGGTCGTCGGAGCTGCGGCGCACCTGCACCCCCAGACGGGCCACCTCGGGTGGCAGCCGCCGGTTCACCAGAACGGCTTCGTTCTGGGCATTGATCTGGTTGAGCTCGGGATTGCCCCCTTCGAAGGTGAGGGTGATCGAGCTGCCATTGGCGGAACTGGTGGAGCGGATGCTCTCCAGCCGATCCAACCCGTTCAGCTGCCGCTCCAGTGGAGTGGTCACCCCCTGCTCCACCGCCAGGGCTCCGCCACCGGGATAGGTGGCGCGAACGTTCACCCGCACGGGTGCGATCGGGGGAAGGTTTTCCACCTGCAGGCCCGGCAGGCTGAGCAGGCCGGCCATCACGATCAGCAGGCTCACCACCAGGGTGAGCACCGGTCGGCGAAGGAAAGGATCAGAGACCGACATCGAACCGTCAGCTCGGGGCACGCCCGAGGAGTCTGCCCGCCCTGGCAGGGGCGCTGGAGGTTCCTGGCTCGATCAGAGGGCATTCCGCCCAAAAAAAGCCCCGCTGCAGCGGGGCCTGGCGAACCTGTCGGGTTCGATTTGCGGGTTGTGGGGTGAGGGTGTTACAGAGTGCGCCTCAGCCGACACTCCAGACGCCACCGGCGAGGTCGACCAGGGGGGAGACCAGGGCGGTGCCGGCCAGGAACCAGGCGAAGGCGGCGCCACCGCAGCCACCCAGCCAGAACCCGCTGGCGAACTCGGCCCATCCGGCCTTGGTGAAGAGATCGGCGGGGGGGGTGTCGATCGTGACGTCGGGCGGTTGCACGTTCGGGCCGTTGCCCGCGGTGCCGTAGATCGACAGGCAGACCGTGAGGATCGACACCAGGCCGATGGTGGCCAGCAGGCCAGCGGTGGTGGCGTACTCCGTGAGCCGGAGGGGGCCGGTGATGGCGAAGGGTCCGTAGAGGAAGAACCCGTGGGCCATTCCCACTTCCAGGCCGCGGCGGTTGGGGGAAAGCGCCGGTCGGTAGGCGGGCAGGGCGTTCAGGAACGCCTTCGTGAAGTAACTGCTGTTGACGGGGGTGGCCAGATTGCCGACGGTGGGGTCGGCCACGGGGTGCACGGTCATGGACGGGCTCGTGGGGGGGACGGAAGGCAGAAAGCGGGCGAGGCGCTCAGTCGCGCGCTTCGATCACGTTGAACAGCAGGGCCATGGCCACGGCAGGGCCGAGGATCCCCACCAGGGGCACGAACATCGACGGCAGCCAGGCGGCGGCGAATTCTCCAGTCATGGCGCGGGCCAATACAGCAACCGCCGGTACTGTAAAGATCACTGCAGGGCAGGCTTTGTCGGCCTGCCGTTGCGACATAAAAGTTCAATCCGATGCAGCAGGCCCTTCCCGCCGCCGCGGCTCTCCTGCTGGTGTTCTGGCTCCTTCGCCGCCGCACCATTCCCCTGTCATGCCGTGATGACGGCCGTGCCAGCGCCGCCGTCAGCCGCGCCGGGCTCGAGCGGCTTGTCGAACCGGGCGTCCCCGCCATTTCTTCGACAGCCGTGGCCCCGCAGGCCCCGGCCTTGTCCTGGCCGGCCGCCCAAGAGTCCGGTGCACCCCTGGATCCGTACCGCCGGCGGCAGCTGCTCGCCGAGCTTCGGACCGCCGCTGCGGGCAGCCC
>NZ_JAYGIA010000018.1:0-25628 GCF_034931165.1 Synechococcus sp. BA-124 BA4
GCCGTCCAGCCGGCCCTGGCGCGGGTGCTTGACGCCTTTGCCGCCGAGCGGCTCGGCACCCACCACTTCGCCTCCGTCAGCGGTTACGGCCATGGCGATCTGGGCCGGGAGGCGCTCGATCGGGTTTTCGCGCGGGTGCTCGGAGCCGAAGCCGCTGCCGTGCGCCTGCAGTTCGTCAGCGGCACCCATGCCATCGCCGCCGCCCTGTTCGGTGTGTTGCGCCCCGGTGATCGCCTGCTCGCCCTCACCGGCCGCCCTTACGACACCCTCGAGGAGGTGATCGGTCTGCGTGGCCATGGTCAGGGCTCCCTGGCCGAGTTCGGCATCCATTACGACGAGCTGCCGCTCACGGTCGCCGGCGCGGTGGATGAGGACGGCCTGGCGTCGGCCCTGGCGCCGCCCACGCGCATGGTGCTGATTCAGCGCAGCTGCGGCTACAGCTGGCGGCCCTCCCTGAGCGTGGAGTCGATCGCCCGTCTCTGCGAGCGGGTGGAGGCCCTCCGTCCGGGCTGCATCCGCTTCGTCGACAACTGCTACGGAGAGTTCGTCGAGGGCCTCGAGCCGACGGCGGTGGGAGCCGATCTGATCGCCGGCTCGCTGATCAAGAACCTCGGCGGCACCATCGCTCCCACCGGCGGCTACGTGGCCGGCCGCGCCGAGCTGGTGGAGCAGGCCTGCTGCCGGCTCACGGCACCCGGCATCGGCAGCGAGGGCGGCACCGGTTTCGATCTCTATCGCCTGCTGTTCCAGGGGCTGTTCCTGGCGCCCCAGATGGTGTCGGAAGCCCTGATCGGCGCTGAACTCACCGCCGCGGTCTTCAGCGATCTGGGCTTTGCCGTTCAGCCCCGGGTGGGGGAGCAGCGCAGCGATCTGATCCAGGCGGTGCGCTTCGGTGCCCCCGAGCCCCTGATCCGTGTGTGCCGGGCCTTCCAGTCGTGCTCGCCGGTGGGGAGCTATCTCGATCCGGTGCCGGCGCCGATGCCCGGCTACGCCAGTGAGCTGGTGATGGCCGGCGGCAGCTTCATCGACGGCAGCACCAGCGAGTTCTCGGCCGATGGCCCCCTGCGCGAGCCCTACGTGCTGTTCACTCAGGGCGGCACCCACCGCAGCCACGTGGCCCTGGCGCTGGAGCGGGCCCTGGCGGCGCTGGGCCCCGGAGGGTGCTCCTGAGCGCGCCGGCCCCCCGGGAGCCACACTGGACCCAACCGTCTTCCGGTCCGCGATGGCCCTCCAGGTCCCCGACGACTGCCGCTACGCCGACAGCCATGAATACGTGCGCCCGGAGGGGGAGCTGGTGAGGGTGGGGGTGAGTGCCTTCGCCGTCGACCAGCTCGGCGACATCGTCTTCGTGGAACTGCCCGAAACCGGCACTCAGCTGGAGCGCGGCAGCAGTTTCGGCACGGTGGAATCGGTCAAGGCCGTCGAGGAGATGTACGCCCCGATCAGCGGCACCGTGGAGCTGCGCAACGAGGCGGTGCTCTCCAGCCCCGAGGAACTGCAGAACGATCCCTATGGGGAGGGTTGGTTGCTGCTGCTGCGCCCCAGCGATCCCACCCAGCTCGACGATCTGCTGGAGCCCGACAGCTACCGCGCCAAGCTGGCGGGCTCCTGAAGGCTGGTCTGCCGGGGCGAAGTCCCTAGGATCCTGCGCTAAGCCGGACCGGGTGGCGTGAGCGTCGAGAGCAGCAGCGACAGCGCCGTGGCCGGCGCCCCCCGGGGTCCATCTCCTTTTCTGCAACGCCATCTGGGCCCATCCGCCGCCGAGCAGGCCCGGATGCTCGAGCGCGTGGGCTGCACCGATCTGGAGGGCTTCGTGGCGGAAGTCGTTCCCGCTGACATCCTGATTCCAGCCAGCGCCGCCGAGCAGGATCTGCCCGAGGGCGTCGGGGAGGCCCAGGCCCTGGCGGAACTGCGCCGGATCGCTTCCCTCAACCAGGTGCGTCGCAGCCTGATCGGCCTGGGGTATTACGGCACCGCCACCCCGGCCCTGATCCAGCGCCATGTGCTGGAGAACCCCTGCTGGTACACCGCCTACACCCCTTACCAGGCGGAGATCGCCCAGGGGCGGCTGGAGGCCCTGCTCAATTTCCAGACCCTGATCAGCGAGCTCACAGCCCTGCCGATCGCCAACGCCTCGCTTCTGGACGAGGCCACGGCGGCGGCCGAGGCGATGTCGCTCAGTGCCGGTGCCTGCCGCCGCGGCGAGGCCCGCCGCTTCCTCGTGGATGAGCAGGTGTTTCCCCAGACCCTGGAGGTGCTGCGCACCCGGGCCGAGCCCCTGGGGATTCTGATCGAGACCTTCGATCCAGCCACGGTTTCTTCAGCCAGCAGCAGCGCGGCCGCTGCTGGCGATCAGCTCTTCGGCTCCGATGTCTTCGGTGTGCTGCTGCAACTGCCCGGCAGCCGTGGTCGTCTCCTCGATCCCACGGCGGTGATCGCGGCGGCTCACGAGGCCGGCGCCATGGTCACCGTCGCGATCGATCCCCTCGCCCAGGTGCTGCTGGAGCCCGTGGGTGCCCTCGGCGCCGACATCGCCATCGGCAGCAGCCAGCGGTTCGGGGTGCCCCTGGGCTTCGGTGGACCCCACGCCGCCTTCTTCGCCACCACCGAGGCCCACAAGCGCCAGATCCCCGGCCGTCTGGTGGGCCGCTCCCTCGATGCCGAGGGCCGGCCGGCCCTGCGCCTGGCTCTGCAGACGCGCGAGCAGCACATCCGCCGCGACAAGGCCACCAGCAACATCTGCACCGCCCAGGTGCTGCTGGCGGTGATGGCCGGTTTCTATGCCGTGCACCACGGGCCCGAGGGGCTCAGCGCCATCGCCCGGCGGGTGCTGCGCCTGCGTGCCGCCCTGGCCCTGGGGCTCGCTCGCCTCGGCTTCCAGTTCGATGCCGGCCCGGCCTTCGGCACCCTCAGCGTGCTCACGGCCGAAGCCGCCGCGCTGCTGGAGCGGGCGGAGGCCGCCGGCTTCAACCTCAGGTCGCTCATGTCCCCGGTCGGGGTGCTGGAGGGGGTGGCCCTCAGCCTCGATGAGCGCAGCGATGAGGCCGAGATCGACCAGCTGCTGGCGCTGTTCGCCGCCGCCGCCTCTGCCGAAGCCCCTTCGGCCGCCGCCCTGCTGGCCGAGCTGCCCGCTGATCAGGAGCTGCTGGCGGGCCTGCCCCTGCGCCAGGGCCCCTGGCTGCGGCAGGACGTCTTCCAGCGCTACCGCAGCGAGTCCGAGCTCCTGCGCTACATCCAGCGCCTGGCGTCCCGCGACCTCTCCCTGGTGCACGGGATGATCCCCCTGGGGAGCTGCACGATGAAGCTCAACGCCGCCGCCGAGCTGGCGCCGGTGAGCTGGGCCGAGTTCGCCGACCTGCACCCCCTGGTGCCGCCCTCCCAGGCCAGGGGATATGCCCGTCTGATCGCTGATCTGGAGAGCTGGCTGGCGGTGATCACCGGTTTCGCTGGCGTGTCGTTGCAGCCCAATGCCGGCTCCCAGGGGGAATACGCGGGCCTGCTGGTGATCCGCGCCTGGCACCGCAGCCGCGGCGACGATCACCGCGATGTCTGTCTGATCCCCACCAGCGCCCATGGCACCAACCCGGCCAGCGCGGTGATGGCGGGCCTGCGGGTGGTGCCTGTGGCCTGTGACGACAAGGGCAACATCGACCTGGTGGATCTGGAGGCCAAGGCCCAGACCCATGCCGCCTCCCTGGCGGCGGTGATGGTCACCTACCCGTCCACCCACGGGGTGTTCGAGCCCGGCATCCGCCGTCTCTGCGACGTGATCCACCGCCATGGCGGCCAGGTCTATCTCGACGGGGCCAACCTCAACGCCCAGGTGGGCCTGGCCAAGCCGGGCCTCTACGGCGCCGATGTCTGCCACCTCAACCTGCACAAGACCTTCTGCATCCCCCACGGCGGTGGTGGCCCCGGGGTGGGGCCCATCGGGGTGGCCGCTCACCTGGTGCCCTTCCTGCCCGGTCAGGCCCAGGGCATCGGCGCGGTGGCGGCGGCCCGCTGGGGCAGCGCCGGCATCCTGCCGATCAGCTGGATGTACATCCGCATGATGGGGGGCGCGGGTCTGCGCCAGGCGAGCTCCATGGCCCTGCTGGCGGCCAACGTGATCGCCGAGCGCCTTGAGCCCCATTACCCCGTGCTCTTCCGGGGACCGGGCGGTCGGGTGGCCCATGAATGCATCCTCGATCTGCGACCGCTCAAGCGCAGTGCCGGTCTGGAGGTGGATGACCTGGCCAAGCGTCTGATGGACTACGGCTTCCATGCCCCCACCGTGAGCTGGCCCGTGGCCGGCACGGTGATGGTGGAGCCCACCGAGAGCGAATCGCTCGCGGAGATCGATCGGTTCTGCGAGGCCCTGATCGCGATCAGGGCCGAAACGGCGGCGATCGAGGCCGGCCAGGTGGACCCCCTCGACAACCCGCTCAAGCGTGCGCCCCACACCCTGGCGGCCGTCACGGCCGATGACTGGGGCCGTCCCTACAGCCGGCAGCAGGCCGCTTTCCCCGCCGGGGAGGGCCAGCACGCCACCAAGTTCTGGCCGGCGGTGGCCCGCATCGACAACGCCTACGGCGACAGGAATCTGGTCTGCACCTGCCCATCGGTGGAGGAGCTGGCGGCGGTGCCCCTGGGGGCGGTCCCGGAAGGGGTAGCCACGGCACCAGCCCTGGCTGGCCATGGGCGTTAAGATCCCGCCAAGTTGATCAATCCACAGGTTTTCTTTTGAATCCAGGGGTTGCTTCTTTTCGTTGATCTGTGAGAAATGCGCCCGGAAGTTCCGGTTCCGCTGCTCCTTCCGACCCGCCCATTGGCCACGCCGACCCATCCATGAACGGCAACAACGACGACACTTCCGGTCCTGCGGCCATTCGTCGCCTGGTGAGGGCCGATGCCCAGGCGGCCAGTCAGCCGGGGTCGACGACCAGGCCGGGTCCGTCCCTGCCGGCGGTGCCCTCCGCCCTTGTCCATTCCCACGACCGGGGAGAGATCTTCCGCGAAGAGGGCACCAATGTGCTGCGGGTCCCCTTCGGAGTGCGTCAGGCCAAGCGCCGTCGCAGCGAGCGCCCGGAGCGTTGGGCCACTGTCGTGCTGACGTTCCAGGCAGCCGGCGGCCCCACCCCCACGCCGCCCCAGGCGGCCTGAGCTCCTCAGGGGCCAGGTCTGCTGTCCGGCTCAGGCAGCCCGGGTGAGACGCCAGTCGACCAGGGCCTTCACGTCAGCCAGAGAGCTGGCGGGGGTGCGGAACGGCAGCACCGGCATCGGGCTGCGCTCAGGCCGCACCAGCCAGGTGAGATCGGCCTGGGGCATCAGCACGAAGCCGCGGTAGCGAACGATCCAGCGCTTGGGTTCCAGATCGGGGACCACACGCAGGGCAGGGGCGTAGGGATCGTGGGTCGCCATGACCAGGCGCGCGATGGAACGTCGGAATCCATTGCAGGGGCAGGGCTGATCAGGCGCAGCATCACAGGCTGCCTTTCCGAAAAACGGTCATGATTTGTCATGAATTGCCGTTCCCGTCGTCAGAAGCGGGAGCCTGGCTGCTTCAGAAACGCCAGTTCACCGGCGCTGGAGCTGCGCCCAAGGACCTCGTTGCGGTGCGGGAAGCGCCCGAAGCGGGCGATCACATCCCGGTGGCGGCGGGCAAACGCCGTGGTTTCGGCATCACAGAAGCGCTCGAACAGCTCCAGCCCCTGGTCCTGGATCGCCAGGTCCTCGCTGTGCATCAGGGGCATCAGCCAGAACTGGCGCCGCTCGCGCCTGGGTTCGGCTTCGATCCAGCCCATGGCGAGGGCCCGTAGGCTCAGCTCCAAGGCCGCGGCATCCCCGGAGAACGCCTCGGGCGTCCCGCGCCAGAGCTGTCTGGGCAGCTGATCGAGCAACAGCACCAGCGCCAGTGCTGAGTCGGGATCGTCGGCCCACGGTCGCAGCTCCCCGGCCAGGGCCCGCTCGCCGAGCGCCCCGAAGCGCTCGCGCACCTGCTGATCGAAGCCTGGATCCTTGCGGAACCACTGGACCGGCCGGCACTCCTCGAACCAGAAGTGCAGCAGATCGTGGGCGTCCGGCCCGTTCATGCCAGCTCGAACAGCAGCAGATCGGTGCCGGCAGCCCTGGCCGTGA
Organism: Synechococcus sp. BA-124 BA4; assembly: GCF_034931165.1. NCBI lineage: Bacteria > Bacillati > Cyanobacteriota > Cyanophyceae > Synechococcales > Synechococcaceae > Synechococcus > Synechococcus sp. BA-124 BA4. The sequence continues at coordinate 6,118 of NZ_JAYGIA010000018.1, forward strand.
GCGCCCCTGATCCCCTGGCCAGGAAGCCGAGGCCATCACCGGCCTCCAGGAGCCGGCTGCCATCCGGGCCGTTGAGTTCCACGGCACCATCGATCAGCTGCAGCCAGGCCTGGCGCCCGGCCATCAGGGGCAGCTCCAGGCTGACGCCTTCGCCGGGCCGGGCCCGCCACAGCCGCACCGGCCGGTGGATCGCCATGGCCCCCTGGGTCTCCTGGGGATCGAGCACCAGGGTCCAGTCGTCGCCGAAGTGGAAGGCCTTCTGCTCATAGGCCGGCTTGATGCCCCGGCTGCTGGGCTCGATCCAGATCTGCAGCAGCCGGCAGGGGCGTCCCGATTCATTGATCTCGCTGTGGACCACCCCGGTGCCGGCGCTCATGCGCTGCACCTCCCCCGCCCTCAGCACGGCGCCATGGCCCATCGAATCGCGATGGCTGAGTTCCCCCTCCACCATCACCGTGATGATCTCCATGTCGCTGTGGGGATGCATCCCGAAGCCACGGTGCGGGGCGATGGTGTCCTCGTTGATCACCCGCAGGGGGCCGTAGCCCATCCAGGCCGGGTCGTAGTGGTGGCCGAAGCTGAAGGTGTGCCAGCTCTCGAGCCAGTCGAGCCGGCCGTGGAAGCGCTCGGCCGCCGGGCGCAGCAGGGTTGCGGTGCGTGGGGTGGTGGTCATGGCAGGGCGGGGTAGTCGGTGTATCCGGCGGGGCCCGGGGTGTAGAAGGTGGCGGGGTCGGGGCTGTTGAGCGGGGCCCCACGCCGCAGACGCTCGGGCAGATCGGGGTTGGCCAGGAAGGCCGTGCCGAAGGCCACCGCGTCGATGGTGCCGGCGGCGATGGCTGCGCTGGCCTCGCTGCCGTCGTACCCCATGTTGGCGATCAGGGTGCCGTTGAAGTGTTCGCGCACCGGCGCGAGCACATCCCCATGCTGCTGGCCGAGGAGATCGCCGCGCATCACATGGAGGTACTCCAGACCGCAGCCATTGAGCCGCTCCGCCAGCCAGCGGCTGAGGCCGACCGGATCGGAATCGACCATGGCGTTGTAGCTGTTGAGCGGCGAGATCCGCAGTCCCACCAGCTCCGCCTCCTGGCGCACCGCCTCGATCACCTCGAGCACCAGGCGGGCCCGGTTCTCGATCGGACCGCCATAGGGGCCAGCGCGGCGGTTGCTCCCGTCGCGCAGGAATTCATCGAGCAGATAGCCGTTGGCGCCGTGCACCTCCACACCGTCGAAACCAGCGGCGATGGCGTTGCGGGCCGCCTGGCGGAACCCGGCCACGATGGCGGGCAGCTCCGCGTCGGCCAGCTCCCGCGGCACCACGTAGGGCTTCTTGCCCTCTGGGGTGTGGATCTCATCGCCGCTGATGGCGATCGGGCTGGGGGCCACCGGCTGCCGGCCTCCGTTGAGGAGCGGGTGGCAGGCCCGTCCCCCGTGCCAGAGCTGCAGCACGATGCGGCCTCCCGCCGCATGCACCGCGTCGGTGGTGAGCGTCCAGCCGTCGATCTGGGCCTGGGAGTGGATGCCCGGTTCACGGATGAACGACGACTCCCCCTCCATCACCATCGTGGCCTCGGCGATGATCAGTCCCGCCGAAGCCCGCTGGGCGTAGTACTCAGCCATCAGCGGGCCCGGCACATGGCCCGCCTCGGCCCGTGAACGGGTGAGGGGGGCCATCAGCACCCGGTTGGGCAGCTCCAGGGGGCCGAGCCGCAGGGGAGTGAACAGGTCGGCCATCGGGGAAACGTGCGGGTGTCGGAGATGAGGCCGGCGCTCGGGGGCAGCCGGCGATCGAGTCAGGACAGGGATCAGGCCGCCAGCAGCTCAGGTTCGCGGTAGGGCTCGAAGCTGGCCTTGCGGACCCCGCAGATCGGGCATTCCCAGTCGTCGGGGATGGCTTCGAAGGGGGTGCCGGCGGCGATGCCGGAGTCGGGATCGCCGATGGCGGGGTCGTAGATCATCGAGCAGACCTTGCAGATCCAGAGGCCGGGCAGCGGCTGGCTGGCCTCACCGGCCTTGCCCTCACCGGAGAGGGCCTTCAGGGCGATGCCGTAGCGGTCGGCATGGTGGTGCTCGATGGGGGTGAGGAAGCCGAAGTTGCTGGCGGCCTTGCGGAAGACTCCGGCATGGTCTTCCGATTCGGCGATCTGCTCGTTGAATTCGGCTTCGGCCGTGGCATCGCGTTCGGCGCGGGCCGCGGCGGCGAACTCCGGATACATGGTGGTGTACTCGTAGGTTTCGCCTTCGATCGCCAGTTCCAGGCAGCGGGCGAGCACCGCCCGCTTCTGCTCGTCCGAGAGGCTGGCGGGATCGTCGACCACCAGCTCGGGATGGAGCAGGCGGAAGTGGGCGAAGGCGTGCTCGGTCTCCTGGTTGGCGGTGTCGCGGAAGAGCCGGGTCAGCTCCGCATGGCCGAGCTTCTTGGCCAGATCGGCGAAGAAGAGGTATTTGCGGTTGGCCATGCTCTCGCCGCCGAAGGCGGCTTCAAGGTTGGCGCTGGTGAGGGGGTTGGAGAGATCCATGGACACAGAGGAGCGGGTTGGCCGGTCTCCCCAGACCCTAGCACTAAGTCGGACTGAGTATGAGTTAGCTGGATCAGTAGTTGGCGCCGCTGCGCCGCTTGTGCACCGCCGTGGTGCCTGTGGGATCCAGCACGGCGCCCTGGCTCACGACGGCGTAGATCAGCCAGTGGTCCCCGCACTCCATCCGCTGGCTCACCCGGGCCTCGAGCCAGGCCAGGGCCTCCGGCAGCACTGGCTGGCCTCCCGGACTGCTCTCCAGCTCCAGCCCCGCGAAACGGTCGGCACCGGGGGGAAAGGGTTGCAGGAACTGCTTCATCGGTCCGCTTTCCCGTCCGGCGGCCAGCACGTTGAGGACAAACACATCGCCCACGTGCAGCAGCGCCTCGACGGCGCGGTCCCTGGCCACCGCCACCGTGAGGCCCGGTGGGCTGAAGCTGGCCTGGCTGACCCAGCTGGCCACCATCGCCCCCGACAGGGCGCTCGCTCCCTCCCCCTTGCGTGTGGTCAGGACACAGAGGGAGCCCACCACGCGCCCGAGCGCCAGCACCGCCGGGTTGCTGCGGCTTTCGTTCAGGCCACCGCCGGCCACCCGCTTCTGGCGCTTCTGACGCTGCTGCAGGTCTCGTCCCAGGGCCGTGCCGGTTTCCTCCAGCCGTTTGAGGGTGGCGCCATCGGGGCTGAATTTGATCCGGATCGGCTCGAAGGCGAAGCGGAAGCCGCCGTCGCGCAGCTTGCTCTCGAGCAGATCGATGGCCTCGCCACTCCAGCCGAAGCTGCCGAACACGCCCACCGGTTTCTCGCGGTCGCCTTCCGCCAGCAGGGTGCCCAGGGCCGAAACGATCGGCGTGGGGGCATGGCCCCCGAGGGTGGGGGAGCCGATCATCAGCGCGTCGCAGCCGCGGATCGTCTGCAGGAGCTGCTCGGGGGGCGCGAATTCGCAGTTCAGGCTCTCGACCCGGACCCCTGTGCGCGCCACCCCCTGGGCCAGGGCGTCAGCGATGGCGGCGGTGTTGCCGTAGGCGCTGGCATAGAGCAGGGCCACCGAGAGCTGGGCCTTCTCCTGGCTTTCACCCCAGCGGCGGTAATCGGCCAGCAGACTGCGCCAGCTTTCGCTGATCGCCGGACCGTGGCCCGGCGCGATCGTTCGGATCGCCAGCTCATCGAGGCGGTCGACCACCGTTTCCACCTGGCGGGCCATCGGCGCCATCAGGCAGTCGTAGAAGTAGCGGCGATCCTCCTCCGTGCTGTCGCGGTTGGCCTCGGCCCAGCTCTCGCTGCAGAGGTGGGCGGCGAAGAACTTGCCGCTCATCAGCAGGCCGGTGCGCTCCTCGAAGGCCACCAGGGCACTGGGCCAGCGGGGTGTGGGGGTGGGGATCAGGGTGAGCCGGTAGCCGTTCGCCAGCTCCCGGCTCACTTCCTGCTTGATCACATCGATCGGCGGCAGCGGCGGCAGTGGGGGCTCAGCCTCCGCATCGCTGGCGGCGGGTTTGCGCTGGCTCCAGAGTTCCTCCAGCAGCCTGGCGCCGGCGTTGGAGGCCACGAGCATCAGGGCCGGCCAGCGCAGCGCCAGCTCCCGCAGCAGCGCCACCCGGTTCGGGTTGAGGTGGCCGACCACCACCTTCAGCGCCGCGTCGGCCGGGACCAGCTCCGCCAGCTGCTGCAGGAAAGGCTGCGCGAAGGAGGCCCCCGGCGGATGCACCAGCACCGGGGGGATCGGGGCGCCACCTGTCCTGCTGCCGGCCTCGAAGAGAAATGCATTGGCGGTGGTGCCCCGCTCCAGGCCGTATTCCACCTCGAAGCGCAGACGCTTGGGGCTGAGGCCCCGCAGGCAGATCAGTCCCGGCTCGATCGGCAGCACGATCACATGCCGGTCTGTGCCCGCTGCGGCGGAGGGGCGCGCGGCGGGGGAGGAGGAGGCCATCAGTAGTGGTTGCCCACCTTGCGGTGGTGCACGGCGGTGGTGGCCTCACTGTCGGCCACGGTGCCCTCCTCCACCTCGGCGTAGATGATCCAGTGGTCGGGTCCCTCCATGCGCTGGGCCACCCGGCAACCCAGGAAAGCCAGGGCATCGCCCAGCACAGGACCGCCTGCCGAGACCCCATCGAGGGTGGAGACCCCGGCGAAACGGTCGGCACCCGGCGGGAAGCGTTTGAGGAAGTGCCGCAGCAGCTCCTGGTGGTTGTCCTCGCGCAGGATGTTGAGCACGAAGCGGTCACCCACCTGCATCAGGGCCTCGATGGCCCGGTCCTTGGCCACGGCGATCGAGATCCCCGGAGGATCGAAGCTCGCCTGGCTCACCCAGCTGGCCACCATGGCGCTGCTGCGCTCCCCCTGGCGGGCGGTGACGATGTAGAGCCCGCCGCTGAGGCGGCCGAGGGCCTTGTCGAGGTCGCCATCGAGCGATTTCATCGCGGCGATCGTGCGGGCGCGGGTGAGCAGCTGGCCCAGGTCGGTGCCGGCCTCCTCGCAGCGCTGGTAATCGTTGCCGTCAGGAACCTGGCGGATGCGCAGCGGCTCGAAGGCTGATTTCTGCCCAAGGCTGCGCAGCTGGGTGGCGACGCTGTCGATCGGCTGGTCGTTGCCGCCGTAGGCGTCGTAGACCGCCACCCATTGCTTGGGTTTGAGGGCGGCGAGCAGGGTGCCGATCGACTGCTGCAGGTCCGGGTCGGTCTTGGCCGGCCAGGTGGGCACCACCACGGCGCTGGCTTCGCCCACCAGGGCCGCCAGTTCCTGGGCGTCGGTGGCGCGCAGATCCACCAGCTGCACCTGGGCTTCGGCCTTGCCGATGCCGCGGGCGATCGCCTGGCTGAGCCGGTCACAGAAGCCGTACTGGCTCACGTAGCAGACCGCGGCATAGGTTTCGCCGGCGCTGCGCTGGCTGCTCCAGTCGCGGTAGTCGCCGGTCCAGAGGCCCAGGTGATCGCGCAGCAGCGGGCCGTGGCCGGTGGCGATCATCCGGATCGGCGGCAGGGCGTCCATGCGCTTGAGGGCCTGCAGCACGCTGCGGGCGTTGGGCCCCATCAGACAGTCGTAGTAGAAGCGGAAATCGGGGGCGATGGCGCCGGGATCCACGTCGTAGATGTCGTCGCCGCAGTAGTGCAGACCGAAGGCATCACACGTGTACAGGATGCCGGTGCCGTGATCGAAGGAGAAGATCGTGTCGGGCCAGTGCAGGTTGGGGGCACTCAGGAATTCGAAGCGGTGCTGCACGCCGCTGGTTGGGTTGGTGCCCAGGTCGAGTTCCTCGCCGCTCTTGACGGCACGGCTGCGGAAGGGACGGTGCACCTGATCGGCCAGGAACTGGATCGCCACCTTGGAGGCCACGATCTCGATCTCGGGGTTGCGCTCCAGCAGGTGGCCGATCAGGCCGCTGTGATCCGGCTCGGTGTGGGACACGATCAGGTGATCGATCGCCAGCGGATCGATCTGCTCCTCAAGCAGGGGCAGCCAGGTGCCCGCGAACTTGAGATGGCTGGTGTCGATCAGGGCGGTGCGCTCACCGCGCACCAGGAAGGCGTTGTACGTGGTGCCGTTGCGCAGGCCGAACTCGATGTCGAAGCGGCTGCGGTCCCAGTCGAGGGAGCGGATCGTGGTGGTGTCGGGCCCGATCGCCTCGCACTGCAGGGAGAGGCGCGGGGGTGCAGCGGTGGCGACAGTCATCGACGGCGTCTGCGGGGACGTCGACTCTAGAAACGCCGTCGGGATTTCCTTGTTTCCTGAGGTGCCCGGGAGGGCCCAGGCCGATTCGGCCTTCTGATGGCCGCCATAGGCACGGCTTGGGCAGGCATTGCGGCTTCGCCTTCCATGCGTCGATCACTGTGCCGTCAGATAATCCACGCTTATCCGTTGGATATGAACTCTTTGCTTAACAAGGCGCCCAGTGCCACAGGGATGGAATTAACGTCTCCCGAACTTATTTATTTGCCAGCCATGTCACACCTCTGAGGGCTCTTGAATCCTCAGGGAATTCGGTCCTCCAGCCCCAGCCCAGTCGCGAACTGCCTTGGCACTCTGCCCAGTTTCCGGCGACTGGCATGACCATCAATCACCTCCCTTCCCATTTCGGCCAAGCACCCATGACACTTGACTGAACAGGCGCCGCCAACGGGACGGCTCGTTTGAACTTTCCCGGCACAGATCAGGATTAAGCGTGAGGCCAGGCCCATCCGCCTGAGACCCTCATGTTCACCACCCACCAGGGTAGAGAACATCACGACGTCTGACTGCAGCCGACGTTTCGCAGTCCTGGGCTCTTCCCGGGCATTTCAATCACGGCAGGTGGCTTCGTTCCTGCCTATGGCGATGACAGCGGATCCGGCGCCTGCCGGCCCGCTGGCTGACGCGGGCTGAGGCCCATCAATCTGGTTGTAAACATGGGACATTTTTCGTCCCATGTCTCCATCTCACCCAATGTCCTAAATCATCAAAACATCAGAGGATCTGACTTGACCGAATTCATCACACTTTTCATCAAGCAGCTTCAGTCTCCAACACTTGGCTTCCTGATCGGAGGCATGGTCGTCGCCTCATTCGGCAGCCAGCTGGCCATTCCAGATTCGATCTACAGGTTCATCACCTTCTTCCTGCTGCTCAAGATCGGATTGACCGGTGGCATCGCCATTCGCAATTCCAACCCCGCCGAGATTTTCCTTCCGGCACTCGCGGCTGTGGCGCTTGGCATTGTGATCGTGTTCATCGGTCGTTACACCCTGGGGAAACTTCCAGGCATCAACGTGCCTGACGCTGTGGCCACAGGTGGCCTGTTCGGCGCGGTGAGTGGCTCCACTCTGGCCGCTGTTCTGCCGCAGCTGGATACCGCCAAGATCCCCTATGAGGCCTGGACGGCGGCCCTGTATCCCTTCATGGACATCCCGGCCCTGGTGACAGCGATCGTGGTGGCCAGCGTCTACCTCAGCAAGACGACCGGTAAGGCTGCCGAGAAAGTCGAGATCTGGTCGATCATCAAGGAAAGCGTGCAGAGCTCCGCCGTCACGTCGCTGCTTCTGGGTGTGGCCCTTGGCATTCTCACCAAGCCAGAGCCCGTCTATGAGAGCTTCTTCAATCCTCTGTTCCGCGGCTTCCTGTCGATTCTGATGATCATCATGGGGATGGAGGCCGCCCAGCGCATGAATGAGCTGCGCAAGGTTGCCCAGTGGTTTGCCATCTATGCTTTCTTCGCACCCATCCTGCATGGCTTTCTGGCATTCGGTCTCGGCCTTGTCATTCACAAGATCACGGGCTTCAGCATCGGTGGCGCTGTCGTGCTGGCGGTGATCGCCGCGTCGAGCTCGGATATCTCCGGCCCGCCGACCCTTCGCGCTGGCATTCCCTCGGCGAATCCCTCCGCCTATATCGGCGCCTCCACGGCCATCGGCACTCCGGTGGCGATCGCCATCTGCATCCCTCTGTTCATTGGGATTGCTCAGATGATCGGTGGTTAGGCTTCTTTCAAATTAAAACCAATCGCAACTTAAAGTCATGAGCCAACAGGTCTGGAAGCTGGTGATCGTTGGGGAGGAAATCCTCTCCAAGAAACTCATCAAGCTGATCAAGGCGGCAGGTGCCACCGGGTACACTGTGAATGCAGCTGGAGGGGAAGGCAGCCGCAATGTGCGCTCCACGGGAGATCCAATCGTCTCGCATACTCTCTCCAATGTAAAAATCGAGGTGCTCACTGGCACCCGCGAGCTGGCCGACAAGATTACCAACGAGATTGCAGCCAAGTTTTACGCGGACTACTCGATCATCACCTATATCTACCAGGTGGAAGCCCTGCGCGATCACAAGTTCTGATCTGATCTGTTTTCTATCCCGGCTGTGTGCCTGCACATGGTCGGGATTTTTCGTTTCAGGTCGTCCTAGCGGCGGCGCGGGTTCCACGCACGCAGCGGTGACGATCAGGGGTTACACAGCGGACAGTGCTGCGGATCGGCCTCGGCCCATCCATCGGGACGGGGGCGCTCCTCGGTGTGGGAGCAGCTGACGCAGCCGAAGCGCTCGGCGCGCGCCAGGGATGTGGGCCTGCCGCACCAGCCGCAGGGAAGGCCAGGCACCAGCTCCACCCCCCCCCAGCCCGGAGCGCCGCAGGCAAGGCAGGGGGTGGAGATCCGTCTGGCCAGCCTGGTGGCCAGGGTGCGCAGGCAGGCCATGCGGGTGGGGTTGCGGTGGGCGCGCATGTCGGTCTCCACCAAAGCCCGGCCATTGCTCGAGCCGGCTGCGGCTGCGCCGATCGCCTCAGCCAGCTGATGATGATCCTGCAGATCCTTGAAGAGCAGATCGTCGGCGCCAGGCCAGGGTTGATCGGGGCGCACGATCAGGCCGTGGGCGGGGAAGCCCACCCGTTGAGGCCAGCCCTCCAGCTCCGCCAGCTCAGCGGCACAGCGGTGGTCGAAATTGGTGCGGCGGGCGACCAGTCGCTCCCAGATCTCCAGGCCACGTTCCTGATCCAGGAACACCATCACCTCCAGGCCGGCCGCCAGGATGGGCAGAGCCGGGTGGGGGCCGAAGCTGCCCTCACTGGCCAGGCCGAGCGGCAGATCCAGCCACTCCATGCCCAGTAGGGCCTTGTGGCGGCAGATCGCCTCTGCTCCGTCCAGCCGCGGCTGCCGCCCGTCGAAGCTGCCGAGCCGATCCGTGTCGAGCCCCACGGGCCGCTCCAGATCCAGCTGGAGCAGGCTGCGGAACGGGCGGGCGATCGCCCTCTCCTTGCCATGCATGGTGGCCAGTGCCGCTGCACGGCCGCGGTAAAACTCCATTCCTGGGGGTGGTGCACCGGGCTGGAGCCCGGATTTGAGGCCACTACCTTAAAGAAAGGTGAGGCCAATTCTGGGGCACTGGATGTGCCTGTATTCGGTGGATTCGTGCGACTGATTGCCTGGACTTATCGCTGGCATACGTAATTCTGCCAGGCCCGAACGTCCACTGGTCAAGACTTGCGATTAAGGTCTCGCAACCGCCGCAACGGTGACCCATGTTCCATCCCTGAGGACCCTCGATTAAGCGCTCGGATTTCTGTCTCCACGTCCTAATCCGACTGCCCGCCTGATCTTTTCTTCACTCGGAATCCCGCCCTCCTTGGATGACACACCGTGTCGTCCTTCACTTTCTCCTGCCTTCCTGACCATGCTCAATCGTCGCAAGTTTCTTTCCGTTCTCAGCGCCACCCTGGCCGGCACCCTGATGCTGAATGCCTGTGGCAATCCACCCGAGAAAAGCTCAGGACCCGCTGCCGGCACGGCCCCCGTGGCTGATGCAGGTCTCGAGACCAAGTCCATCACCCTCGGCTATGTCCCCATCCTGGAAGCTGCTGCGCTGGTGGCGGGGGTGGAGAAGGGGTTCTTCGCCAAGCACGGCCTCGAGGTGAAGCTGGCCAAGCAGGCCAGCTGGCCCGCCGCTCGCGACAACGTGGTGATCGGCTCAGCCGGTGGTGGTATCGACGGCGGTCAGTGGCAGCTGCCCATGCCTCATCTGATCACGGAAGGCATCATCACCAACGGCAACAAGGTGCCGATGTACGTCCTGGCTCAGCTGAGCAGCCAGGGCAATGCCATCGCCGTTTCGAACTCCCTGAAGAAGGCCAATCTGCGGGTGGACCTCACCCCCGCTGCCCCCACGATCCTCGGCTTCCCCAAGACCGAAGGCCGTAAGTTCCGGGCCGCCCACACCTACCCCAATGCCAACCAGGACCTCTGGATCCGCTACTGGCTCGGGGCCGGCGGCATCGATCCCGACAAGGACATCGAGCTGCTGACCGTGCCCTCCACGGAGACGTTGCAGGGGATGCGCAACGGCACGATGGAGGCCTTCAGCACGGGCGATCCCTGGCCCTTCCGGATCGTGACCGACAACATCGGCTATACAGCGGCACTCACCGCCGAGATCTGGCCCGTGCATCCTGAGGAATTCCTGGGTGTGCGCGCTGACTGGGTGGACAAGCATCCGAAGGCGGCCGTGGCTCTGATCAAGGGTCTGATGGAGGCCCAGCAGTGGGCCGACAAGGCCGAGAACAAGGAAGCACTGGCGAAAATACTCAGTTCCCGCCAGTACTTCAACACTCCCGTCTCGGTGCTGGTGCCCGCGCTCAAGGCCGACTACAAGCTGGGTGCCGATCTCAAGCCCTCCACCGATCCCAAGCTGGGGCCGCTCTACTGGGCCAGCGACCGGGGCGTGATTTCCTACCCCTACAAGAGCCTGAGTCTCTGGTTCCTGGTGGAGTCGCTGCGCTGGAAGTTCCACCCCGGCAAGCTCGACACGATCGACCAGGCCAAGTCGCTGGTCGACAAGGTGAACCGGGAGGACCTCTGGCGTCAGGCCGCCACCGAGCTGGGCCTTCCCGCCGGGGACATCCCCACTGGATCCTCCCGCGGCAAGGAGACCTTCTTCGATGGCATCGTCTTCGATCCTGAGAACCCGCAGGCCTACCTCGACAGCCTGAAGATCAAGCGCTGAGTTCTCTCCAAGGCCCCCGGCACATGGACCCGCACCGGGGGCCCTTCATGGCCGAGGGCCTTCCGGGCCCCGGCCGTGCCTGTCCCATCCATCTCTTCCTCATCAGGACGACCGCGTCATGGTTTCCGTTCCCCAGCCACGCTCTGGATCCACGATGAATCCCATCCGCTGGCTGATGCTCAACCGCAGCACCTGGCTTTACCCCCTCCTGGGGATCGGCGGATTTCTGCTGGCCTGGCAACTCAGCGCCAGCCTGAATCTCACCCGCCTGCCGGGACCCCTCAGCCTCTGGACCGACGAGCGCACGCGCGAACTGCTGCTTTATCCCTTCTACGACCGGGGTGGCCTCGACAAGGGACTGTTCTGGCAGACCATGGCCAGTCTGGGACGCGTGGCCCAGGGGTACGTCCTGGCCGCATTGGTGGGTATCTCAGCAGGCATCACGGTGGGACTGAGCCCGGCGCTGAACAGGGCTCTCGACCCCCTCTTCCAGTTCCTGCGCATGGTGGCGCCTCTGGCCTGGGTTCCGATCGCCCTGGTGATCTTCCAGAAGAATCAGCCGGCGGCGATCTTCGTGATCTTCATCACGGCGGTCTGGCCGATCCTCATCAACACGGCTGAGGGGGTCCGCCAGATCCCCCAGGACTACCGCAACGTGGCCCTGGTGCTGCAGATGTCGAAAGGTCGTTTCTTCACCAAGGTGCTGCTGCCCTCAGCTCTCCCCTACATCTTCACCGGTCTGCGCATCTCGATCGGCCTGGCCTGGCTGGCGATCATCGCCGCTGAGATCGTCATGTCCGGCATCGTCGGCATCGGCTTCTTCATCTGGGATGCCTATCAGCAGAACTATGTCAGCGACATCGTGCTGGCTGTGATCTGGATCGGCGCCGTCGGTCTGCTGCTGGATCGTGGCATGGCCTGGCTGCAGAGCCGCCTCACCCCGGGCCAGTGATGGTCTTCTTTTCACCTACCAAACTCGAGCTCCGATTGAGGTCTGAACGATGACGGTACTGGTTGATGTCCGCACAGTCGAGAAAAGCTTTCCGTTGCAGGGCGGCGGAACCTACCTTGCCCTCAAGGGGATTGATCTGGAGATCCGCAAGGGGGAATTCATCTCCCTGATCGGCCACTCCGGGTGCGGCAAGAGCACCCTGCTGAACATGATCGCCGGCCTGGATCTGCCGACCGAGGGCACGGTGCTGCTGGATGGCGAAGCCATCAAGCGCCCGGGCCCCGACAAGATGGTGGTGTTCCAGAACTATTCGCTGCTGCCCTGGCTCACGGTGCGGGAGAACATCGCCCTGGCGGTGGATGAGGTGATGGGCAGGATCAGCTCCAGCGAGCGCGATACCCTCGTACAGGAGCACATCGACATGGTGGGCCTCGGCCCTGCGGCCTCAAAATTGCCCCTGCAGCTCTCCGGGGGCATGCGCCAGCGGGTGGCGATCGCCCGGGCCCTGGCGATCCGGCCCAAGCTGCTGCTGCTGGATGAACCCTTCGGGGCGCTCGACGCGCTCACCCGGGGCAATCTGCAGGAGAAGCTGATGCAGATCTGCAATGAGCACGAGCTCACCGCGGTGATGGTGACCCACGACGTGGACGAGGCGGTGCTGCTCTCCGACCGCATCGTGATGCTCACCAACGGCCCCGGCTCCAGGATCGGCGGCATCCTCGAGGTGGACATCCCCCGCCCACGGGCCCGCCTGGAGGTGGTGCACCATCCCAGCTACTACAGCCTGCGCTCGGAGATCATCTACTTCCTCAATCGCCAGAAGCGGGTGAAGCAGTGGCGGGCCCGGCCCCATGCCGTGGTGGCCCGCCATGGGCTGGAAAAGGTGAACCTGGATCTGGGCTTCCTGCCCCTGGCCGCCAGCGCCCCCCTGGCCGTGGCGGAAGCCCACGGGCTCTTCGCCAAGCACGGCCTCGATGAGGTGAGCCTGATCCGCGAAACCAGCTGGCGCGGCATCGTCGACGGGCTGGTGGACGGCACTCTCGACGCCTCGCTGATGCCGGCGGGGATGCCCACCTGGATGACGGCCGGCGGCCACGGCGGCACGCCCCTGCCGATCGTGACGCCGCTCACCCTCAGCCGCAACGGCAATGGCATCACCCTGGGCCGCCGCCTGGCGGAGCAGGGGGTGCGCACCGTGGAGGACTACCGCGCCTATCTCAAGAGCCACGAGCGCGAGCCCCACACGATGGGGATCGTGCACGAGGCCTCGATGCACAACCTGCTGCTGCGCTACTGGCTGGCGGCCAACGGCATCGACCCCGACAGGGACGTGCACCTGCAGGCCCTGCCGCCGGCCCAGATGCTCGCCGACCTCAAGGACGGCAGCATCGACGGCTACTGCGTGGGTGCCCCCTGGCTCGACCGGGCCATCCGCGACGGCCACGGCATCGCAGTGGCTGGCGATCTGGCGATCTGGCCCGGCCATCCCGGCAAGGTGCTGGGGCTGCGCGAAGACTGGGCGATCGCCTATCCCAACACCAACATCGCCCTCACCAAGGCGCTGCTGGAGGCCTGCCGCTACTGCGCCGATCCGGCCCACTGGGCCGAGCTGAGCGAGCTGCTCAGCGACCGCCGCTACCTCGGCATCAAGCCGGAGATGATCCGCTTCAGCGAGGCCAGCGCCGACGTGGACCGGGGCGGACCGGAGAGCGAGAGGGCGGTGCCGCACCACCTGTTCTTCGGGGAGGGACTGAACCGCCCCAGCCGCACCGAACACCTCTGGATGATGACCCAGATGGCCCGCTGGGGTGAGATCCCCCTGCCGCGCAACTGGGTGGAGATCCTCGAGCGCGTCTGCCAAGTGGGGGTGTTCAGCACCGCCGCCCGTGAGCTGGGCCTCGAAGTGGTCAGTTATCAGCGCCAGGGCATCGAGCTGTTCGATGGCCAGGCCTTCAATGCCGAGGACCCGATCGGCTACCTCAACAGCCAGACGATCAAACGCGATTTCAGCATCGCCGAGATCCCGCTGGCCCCGCCCCGGCGCGGCTGAGAAGAGGCCAGGCCCAGGTTTCCACGCGATCCGGAGCCTGGTCCTGCTTCAGGTTTCTGTCTTCCTTCGAGTTCTTCAGCAAGATCCATGATGTCCACGTTGCTTCAACCCGTCCAGGCGGGACTTGTGTCCCCGTCCAGCGACGCCTTTCTGCGCTTCGAGAACGTCAGCAAGGTGTACCCCACCGCCACTGGCCCCTACACGGTGCTGGATGGCATCGACCTGGCGGTGAACCAGGGGGAGTTCATGTGCGTGATCGGCCATTCCGGTTGCGGTAAATCCACCCTGCTGAACATGGTCTCGGGCTTCGCCACCCCCAGTGAGGGCCAGGTGGTGCTGCACGGCAACCGGATCACCAAGCCCGGCCCCGACCGGATGGTGGTGTTCCAGGGTTATGCGCTGCTGCCCTGGTTCACCGCGTATGAAAATGTGTACCTGGCGATTGATTCCGTCAAGCCGGATCTCTCGGCCCGTGAGAAGAAGGAGATCACCCGCGAGCACCTCGCCATAGTAGGGCTCACCGAAGCGGCCGAGAAAAAGATCCTGCAGCTCTCCGGTGGCATGAAGCAGCGGGTGGCGATCGCCCGGGCTCTTGCGATCCGGCCGGAGGTGCTGATCCTCGATGAACCCTTCGGGGCCCTCGATGCCATCACCAAGGAGGAACTGCAGGAGGAGCTGCTGACAATCTGGAACACCCAGAAGTGCACCGTGCTGATGATCACCCATGACATCGACGAAGCGCTGTTCCTGGCTGATCGCCTGGTGATGATGACCAATGGTCCCGCCGCCAGGATCGGCGAAATCATGGACATCAACTTCCCACGGCCGCGCAACCGCGAGGAGATCATGGAGGATCCGATCTACTACGACATGCGCAACCAGGCGCTGGATTTCCTCTACAGCCGCTTCGCCCACGACGACACGGAGTGACGCGGCCGTGAGGTGCGGATCACGAGCAATCCCCGCCCTGGCCTGGCCGCCGGGGCGGGGTTCGCTCTCTTGAGGCCGACTCCGTTGAAGCGACGGAGTCGCCTGTCTCATCCATCTCGTCCAGATCCATCCAGAGCCAACGGGGGCTTGAGACGGCGGGAGGCGGGAGCCCCCCTGGCTGGTGGGTGCGCAGGATCTCCTCAGCTCCCCGGCCGATCACTGGATGGCTCGGAGGACTGATCCGAATGCTGGGGGAAATGAGACAGATGCTATCGAAAAAATGCACGTCTTTTCGGTAGCTGCTATACGAGACGGAGATAGACGCCTTGGTCCTTGTAGCTATCGGCACCCTTCTTTCATGATCCTTGCCGGCAAGCGAAAGTCAAGAAATGCCATCGTGCGCAGAGAACCGGCAAAAAGACCTTAGAATGCAGATCTTCTGTTTACCCTGCAATCCAGGGACAGTCTTGCCTCTCAGACGATCCGGAGGCCATGGCTCAACAGGAGAGCGTTGTAGAGATTCGCCATTGCCGATCAGCAGAGTACACCTGCTAGCCAATCAGCACTTCAGGGAGAAGGTAACCCATGCCGAATAAAAAGCCAAACATTATTCTGCTTGTGACGGACGACACAGGCTATGGCGATCTTGGCCCCTACGGCGGCGGTGAAGGGAGGGGAATGCCAACCCCAAACTTCGATCGATTGGCGGCGGAAGGCGTGACCTTCTTTTCCTTTTATGCCCAACCGAGTTGCACCCCGGGACGGGCGGCAATGTTGACAGGACGCATTCCCAACCGCAGCGGCATGACCACCGTGGCGTTTCAGGGGCAGGGAGGCGGCTTGCCAGCCGCAGAGTGGACTCTGGCCTCCGTGTTGAAACAGGCTGACTACCGCACCTTTTTTACGGGTAAATGGCACCTGGGCGAGGACGATTATGCACTACCCAATGCACAAGGCTATGACGAGATGAAGTATGTTGGCCTTTACCACCTCAATGCCTATACCTATGCTGATCCCACCTGGTTCCCCGATATGGATCCAGAGCTCAGGGCCATGTTCCAGAAAGTGACCAAAGGTTCGCTTTCTGGCAAGGCAGGAGAGGAGGCAAAGGAAGACTTCAAGATCAACGGCCAGTACGTCGACACTCCGGAACAAGGCGTGGTCGGAATTCCCTTTTTCGATGGCTATGTCGAGAAAGCAGCGATTGAGTTCCTCGAAGTGGCCGCCAAGGACGATCAGCCCTTCTTTCTCAGCGTCAACTTCATGAAGGTGCACCAGCCCAACCTTCCGCACCCTGACTACATTCACCAATCTCCTTCCAAGAGCAAGTACGCGGATTCGATTGTCGAGCTGGATGCCCGCATCGGGGCCATCATGGACAAAGTGCGGGCCCTGGGCCTGGAAGAGGAGACGCTTGTCTTCTGGACGACCGATAATGGAGCCTGGCAGGACGTTTATCCTGACGCCGGCTATACGCCATTCCGGGGCACCAAGGGAACTGTCCGCGAGGGAGGAAACCGCGTCCCCGCCATTGCCTGGTGGCCAGGAAAGATCGCGGCAGGCGTGAAGAACCACGATATCCTGGGCGGTCTTGATCTGATGGCAACGTTTGCTGCCCTAGCCGGAGTTCCACTGCCCAGCAATGATCGCGAGGGGCAACCGATCATCTTTGACAGCTATGACATGTCTCCGGTGCTGTTCGGCGCCGGCAAGTGTGAGCGAAAATCCTGGTTCTACTTCACCGAGAATGAGCTGACCCCAGGCGCAGTGCGGGTCAACAACTACAAGGCTGTGTTTAACCTGCGGGGCGACGATGGCGGAACCACCGGAGGTCTTGCCGTAGACTCCAACCTGGGCTGGAAGGGGGCAGAGAGTTATGTCGCGATCGTTCCTCAATTGTTTGACCTGTGGCAAGATCCGCAGGAACGCTATGATATTTTTATGAATAATTATACGGAACGCACCTGGGTGATGGTCACCATTGGCGAAACCATCAAAGACCTGATGAAAACCTATGTTCAATACCCTCCACGCAAGATGCAAGGCGAGGGGTATTCCGGCCCGATTACGCTCACCCAGTACGAACGCTTCCAGCATGTGCGGGGAATGCTCGCGAACGAGGGCATCAAAATACCAATGCCAACCGGAAACTGATCCAGAGCTGATGACGGCGGGCCCGCCGTCAGGCTGACGACCAAATCAGTGGCGAAGCCCTCACCTGCCAGTCTGATGGATTGGCAGGTAAGGGCCGGCGAGACCTTGAACGATCAGCCTTGACTGCAGGATCATCGCCCTCCTGGATTCAGGGCCAGGGCTGAGGTTGCCCTGGCAGTCACTCATCGGACGCATGAATCCCATGGTTTGAGAACGTTTCGGCGTTCCGGACCCAGCTGGAGTGGGTGTTGACGGCGGATGAAGCACACAGCGATTTGAGGGAATTCTGATCATGGCGGACAATCCAGTTGAAACCTTGCTCCAGTTGGCTGCCGGTCATTATTTACCGCGTTGTCTCCATGCCGTCGCCAACCTTGGTGTCGCAGACGCCCTGGACAACACGCCCCAGCCCGTTTCTGCCCTCGCCCAGGCGACCGGCTCAGATCCAGCGGCCCTTGATCGAGCGCTTCGGATTCTCTCCGCCAATGGTGTATTCGAGTTCCGAGGGGGATGTGTCGTGCATACTCCCGAGTCGCTCATGCTCCGTAGCGATCATCCCCAATCCATGAGTTCGCTCGTGCGGATGTTCGGATTGCCTGCCTTCTGGGCTTCTGTCGGTCAGCTGGAATATTCCATTCGAAGCGGCCAGCCATGCGCGGACAAGGTGTTGCCCGGTGGAATCTGGGGTTACCTCGCTGCACATCCTGACGACAGCCGCATCTTTGATGAAGCCATGACCAGCAAAGCTCATGGGCAAATTCAGGGTGTAATCACGGCGTATGATTTTTCGAGCTTTTCTACAATCGTCGATGTCGGTGGCGGTCGAGGCCATCTGCTCCAATCCGTGCTCTCTGAGACACCACAGGCCTCTGGCATCCTGTTTGACCAATCCCACGTCATTGAGCAAGCGGCGGGGATTGCATCCGATCGCCTGAGGCTGCAACCAGGCGACTTCTTCAACGACGTGTTGCCAGCCGGCGATGCCTACCTGCTGATGGAAGTCATTCACGACTGGGATGACGCAGCTTCAAAGACGATTTTGACGTCGGTGCGTCGCGCTGCTCACGAACACTCGAAAGTCCTTCTCATCGAGGCCATTCTTCCGGACGATCCTGGGCCGAACTGGCCCAGGACTCTGGACATCGCCATGCTGGCGATCGGCGGGCGTCAGCGGACGCTGCCCGACTATTCAGAACTCTTCAGCCAATGTGGCTTGGCGATGACCCGAGCGATCGACACGGGCGCCGGGGTCTCCATTGTTGAGGCCATTCCCATCCAGGCAGACCAACCTCCGAATGGCGCCGTCGCTCGACTGTGAGGCTGACTGTGCCGCAACAACCGGATTGAGCGCCGCGCATCCTGATTCTCACAGGACCCCCGGCATGCTGGGGACGGCGAAGAGGGGGGTATGCAGAAGTGCCGCCTCTGACGGCACTTGATCACTCAGTGCAGTCCTTCTGATGCATGAGGGTCTGCTGACTCTTGCCATCAAAGCGATCGTATGTTCACCCCGCGGTGTATTCCGACGATGGCTTCTCTCAGCTCCCTGGACCACTCCCCGACGTCCTTAGTTGGCGCTGCCGTACAGCAGCAACCAGCTCCTTGAGGCCCTTTACAGACGTTTCGCACACGGCGACACGGAGTGAGACATGAAAAAAGCCCCGGCACTGAGGCCGGGGCAGGAACCCTCTTGTCTCGATCAACGCCTCGGGCGTTTGCTCAGTTCACCAGTGTGTTCAGTCCTCCACTTTGACGACAACGGTGCTGTGGGTCTGGGCCTTGGGGGCCGTGACGGTGAGCAGGCCATCGCGGTAGCGGGCTTCGATGGCCTCCCGCTGCAGGCCGGCGGGAAAACGGAAGCTGCGGCTCCAGGTGCCATAGCGGAATTCGCTGTGGATGGGGCCGGCGTCCTTGGCCTCGTTGTTGTCGCTGGTGGCCTGGGAGCGACGCTCCGCGCTGATCAGCAGGGAGCGGTCGGTGGCCTTCACTTCGATCGAGTTCTTGTCAACGCCGGGCAGTTCCAGAACGACGACATAGGCCTGATCGGTTTCATGCACTTCAGCGGCTGGTACACGCTCGGCCTGATTGACCTGTTGCTCCAGACGCTCGAGCAGATCGAAGGGGGAATGGCGCAGGGTCAGCATGGTGGTGTCCTTCATCAATGAGAATCCGGGTGGTTCCGGATCACCCGTCCAGTGAATCTGGACGAACTCAATGAGATCGAGGAGGGCGTAAACCGTCCATCCCGGTTCGGTCTACCCGCCTGAGCCGGTCTCTACACCAGAGCTGGAGGGAGAACCGCCAGGGGCGATGACGGCAGCCACCACCAGCTGGAGAAGGCGGCGGCCTGGCCGCGGTCGCGGCCGTCGCTGTCGCGCAGGGTCCAGAGGCGGGCTCCCTGGATCACGAAGCGGCGGCCGTGGCTGTCGATGCGGATGCCGGTGTAGCCGCTGATCGCCTC
>NZ_JAYGIA010000019.1:0-25323 GCF_034931165.1 Synechococcus sp. BA-124 BA4
GCACCGGACCTGGCGGGCGGGCGGGCTGTGGTGCTGGGCTGCGGCGGCAGCGCCCGGGCTGTGGTGGCGGCCCTGGCGGAGCTGGGGCTGAAGCGGATTCAGCTGGCCGGTCGGCGGCCCGAAGCCCTGGCGGCGTTCCTGGAGGAGTGCGGGTCTTGGACCCCGCAGCTGAGTGGAGTGGCCTGGCCGGCGGCGGCCATTGAGCGCGGTGATCTGCTCAGGGCGCTGGCCGAGGCCGATCTGGTGGTCAACACCACGCCGGTGGGCATGGGAACCAGCTCCAGTGCCTGCCCCCTGGATGCGGCTGAGCTCGACGCCCTGCGCGCGGGCAGCCTGGTCTACGACCTGATTTACACCCCCCGGCCAAGCCGCCTGCTGCTGGAGGCCCGTCAGCGGGGCTGCGGTGTGCTCGATGGCCTGGAGATGCTGGTGCAGCAGGGGGCCGCTGCCCTGCGGCTCTGGATCGGAGAAGGCGCCGTGTCCAGACCGCTGCCACTGGCCGCGATGCGCCAGGCCGCGCTCGATCAGCTGGGCAGCCCCTGACACCGGCCCCCGGAGATCCCCCCCTAGCCTGGGTGGACTGAAGCCGACACATCCCGCATCCATGGAAGGCCCCCCGCTCTGGCAACGGCTCCTGGCCGTGCTGGCCTATCTGCTGCCCTGGAATGACGGGGTGCCGTTCGGCGAGGCCCTGTTCGGCCTGGTGCCGGCGCTGCAGTGGCTGGTGCTGCAGTGGCTGGTGCTGCCGGCCCTGCCGCTGATGGCCCTGCAGCAGCAGATCCCCTTCGGGGGGTTTCTGCTCTTCCTGGTGCTGTTCCTGGCGGTGGTGCGCAATGCCCGGGTGCCCTACTTCATCCGCTTCAACGTGCTGCAGGCGATCCTGATCGACATCGTGCTGATCCTGCTCTCGCTGGCCTTCAGCGTTCTGCTGCGCCCGCTGGGGGCCGGCTTCGCCTTGCGCACCCTCAGCAACACCGTGTTTCTGGGCACGCTGCTGCTGGTGGTGTTCTCGGTGGTGCAGAGCATCCGTGGCCGTGAACCCGACATCCCCACGGTCTCGGAAGCGGTGCGCATGCAGCTCTACTGATCCCGCCGGAGGGAGAGCCTGGGAGGGAGGAGACCGGCAGGTAGGCTGATCGATCCGTTGCTGGCAGCGTTCTGCCGCCGGCCTCCCACGAGCCCATCACGGAGCCTCAGCCCCCATGTCGCAGAAGCCTTACTACGAAACCATGTACATCCTTCGTCCGGACATCCCGGAGGAAGAGGTGGAAACCCATGTGGCCAAGTACCGCGACCTGCTCACCGAAGCAGGCGCTGAAGTGCTCGATTGCCAGATGCGCGGCAAGCGCCGCCTGGCCTACACGATCGCCAAGCACCGCGAAGGCATCTACGTCCAGCTCAACCACGATGGTGACGGCCAGCAGGTGGCCCTTCTGGAGCGCGCCATGCGGCTCAGCGAGGACGTGATCCGCTACCTCACGGTCAAGCAGGACGGTCCGCTGCCCACCCCCCGCAGCGCTCCTGCGGCCACTGAACCGGTTGCAGCCGAAGCCTGAGCCAGCACGGATCGACGAATCCCGCTCAACCTGGGGATGATGGGTCTGCCTCTCATCCCTGGCCAGCTTCATGGCTACAGACCTCCCCAGGCCAGGAGTGACACCACCGGTGCCGATTCCGGCCGAACTGCGCAGCCCCGAGCCAGAGTCAGAGCCGCTGGACGACCGGCTGAGACGTGAGCTGCGGGAGACGACCCTCGAGCTGGAGGTCACAAAGGCCCAGCTGTCGACCTGCCAGCAGGACCTGGAGCGGGCGCGACGCCATCTGGCCGATCTCGAGGAACTGATCAGGGATCTGCCGCAGATTTTCGAGCGCAAATTTCATCAGCGCCTGCAGCCCCTGCTCGATCAGCAACAGCTGCTGGCCCAGGACAATCATGCCCTCCGGGAGCAGGCAAGACGCCTGCTGCCTCCAGCACCGCCACCTCCCCCACCAGCCCCTGAGATCGAGCCCACGCCAGCGCCCGACTCAAGCCAGCAGGATGTGCTGGCGCCTTTGAGGGCCCTGCGGCAGCGCTGGCTCAGACGTTGAGGTTGAGGCGTTGACCCGGGACCCCCGCCGCAACTGCCGGCCGCGAGAGGCTGGTGGGGCTTCAGGCCCGGCGCCGGCTGGCCGCCCAGAGGCGAGTGGGCATCCCCCACACGTAGATGAATCCCTCGGCGGCCCGGTGATCGAAGCGATCGTCGCTGCCATAGGTGGCCATGGCGGGCACGTAAAGGCTGTCGCTGCTGCTGGCACGACCGATCACCACGGCATTGCCCTTGTGCAGACGCAGGCGGACCACGCCATTGACCGTGGCCTGGGTGCAGTCCAGGAAGCCATCGAGGGCCTGCTTGAGAGGGCCGAACCAGAGTCCCTGATAGACCAGGTCAGCCCAGCTGGATTCGATCTGGCGCTTGTAGCGCATCACATCGGCGGCCAGGGTGAGGCTCTCCAGCTCCTGGTGAGCTCGAATCAGCAGCAGCAGGCCAGGCGTTTCATAGATCTCCCTTGACTTGATCCCCACCACTCTGTTCTCGATGATGTCGAGGCGGCCGAAACCATGGAGGCCGGCCAGCTCATTGGCGCGGCGGATCACAGCGACCGGATCGAGACTCTCTCCATCGATCGCCACCGGGTTGCCCTGCTCGAAGGCGATCTCCACCACCTGGGGCTCATCCGGGGTGTCGCGGATCGAGCGGGTCATCGCGAACACCTCTTCGGGAGGCTCGACCATCGGATCCTCCAGCGGACCCGCCTCGATGCTGCGGCCCAGCAGGTTGAGATCGATCGAATAGGGGTTCTTCTTGCTCACCGGCGCCGGGATGCCGCAACGCTCGCCATAGGCAATCGTTTCCTCACGGCTCATGGCCCATTCCCTCGCCGGAGTGAGCACCTTCAGATCGGGAGCCAGGGCACCGATCGCCACATCGAAACGCACCTGATCATTGCCTTTGCCCGTGCAGCCATGGGCCACGGCATCGGCGCCCTGCTCCCGCGCCACCTCCACCAGCCGGCGGGCGATCAGGGGGCGGGCCAGGGCTGTGGAGAGGGGATAGCGACCCTCGTAGAGGGCATTGGCACGGATGGCGGGGAAGGCGAACTCGCGGATGAAGGGATCGATCAGATCCCCCACGATCGACTGGCTGGCACCGGAGTCGAGCGCCTTCTGGCGGATCGGCTCCAACTCATCGCCCTGGCCGAGGTCGGCGGCGAAGGTGATCACCTCCTCGACTCCCCATTCCTGTTTGAGGTAGGGAATGCAGACACTGGTGTCGACCCCGCCGGAGTAGGCGAGCACCACCCGCTTTGCCCTGGCGCCCTGCTCCTGTGCCATCCCCTCAGTCCTGTGCGTTCGAGCTGTTGCAGGATTGTCCCTCGTCACCGTCACCGGAGCGTCCCGCGGCGGCGGTGGTCACCCGGTCCCAGCGGCTGGCGATCCAGACCCCCATCAGCAGCGGTGGAATCAGCACCAGCCCCCACACCTGCCAGGGAACAACGGCCAGGGGTTCGGGCCAGCGCTGGCCGGCCGACACCAGCAGGGCACTGATCAGCAGAGCCAGGCTCCAGCCCAGGATCAGCGAAGGGAGTTTACCGTCGGCCAAGGAGATGGTTCGGGGTGCTGGCCTATGGTGGTCGATCGGCGTCCAACGGTTGCACGCTTCACAGGCTTTCCATGAGCACCCTCGACAGCATCAACCCCTCCCTCACCCGCTACCGGCGGGATGAGCCGGCGCCGGTGCTGCCCTTGCGGGATGAGCCCGATCTGCTCAGCTGGCTGGAGAGCAGCGGCCGGCTGGTGGCCGATGAGGAAACCGCCGCTCCGGATGTGAGCACGGTGGAAGAAGAGGAGCTCTCGGCTCTGATGGGCGAGAAGGAGGAGTACAACCAGGCCGATGAGCAGTCGGATGAAAACTGGGAAGATTGAGATCCTGACCTAAGGTCCGGCCGCATCGCCACAGCGCCACGGCGGCGCCCGGACTCTTGGCCCGAACAACCCCAATGCCGGCCCCAGGGGCCACCGCCGCTCCAGCCGATGGTCGGCTCAGTGCCCTGGGACTGACCCTGGGCCTGCTGATGGTCTGCATGCTCTGCGACGGCCTCAGCGGCGCTCCCCAGCTCACGCCGCCCCTGCTGGTGGCCGCCCTGGTGAGCTGGGCGCTCTGCCACTGGGGGGTGCCCCGGCTGCGGGCCCTGAAACTCGGCCAGGTGATCCGGGAGGAGGGCCCCCAGGCTCACCACGGCAAGGCCGGAACGCCCACCATGGGCGGCCTGCTGGCGGTGCCGGCAGGGGTGATCGTGGGCGGACTGGTCTCCCCCGGCGACGACCGGCTGCTGGCAGTGGCGGCAGTCACCCTGGCCTACCTGGCCATTGGCGGTGTCGACGACTGGCGCAGCCTCACCCGCCAGACCAACACCGGCCTGACACCCCGCGGCAAGCTGCTGCTGCAGGCTCTGGCGGCGGCCCTGTTCCTGGCCTGGGCTCAGTGGAACCTCTGGATCCACACCGATGTCTCCCTGGCCCTGGGCTGGGTGCTGCCCCTCGGTCTGCTGATCCTGCCCGTGGGGTTGTTCGTGTTCCTGGCGGAGAGCAACGCCACCAACCTCACCGACGGCCTCGATGGCCTGGCCGCCGGTTGCGGCGCCATCGTCTTCACCGGCTTCGGCGCTCAGCTGATGCTGCGGGGGTCCCTGGGGGATCCGGCCATGGCTGGCTTCTGCGCCGCCATGGCCGGGGCCTGGCTGGGGTTCCTTGCCCACAACCGCCACCCGGCCCGGGTGTTCATGGGCGATACAGGCTCGCTGGCCATGGGGGCGGCCCTGAGCGCGGTGGCCCTGCTCAGCGACAGTCTCTGGCCGCTGCTGCTGATGGGAGGCGTGTTTCTGGCGGAATCGCTCTCGGTGATCCTGCAGGTGTGGGTGTTCAAGGCCACCAAGGGGCCCGATGGCCAGGGCCGCCGCCTCTTCCGCATGGCACCTCTGCATCACCATTTCGAACTGGGGGGCCTGCCCGAGCTCAAGGTGGTTGTGCGCTTCTGGGGGGCAAGCGCGCTGCTGGTGCTCCTGGGATTGCTGTTGTTGCCCTGAGCGGATCGGCAGCAGACTTGAGAGGTGAAAGAAGAAACGGGAGTCTGAAATGGCCTACTTCACCTGGAAGGAACAGGGTCTGACCGCCGATTGCGCCAGCCTCGAGGCCATGGCGGCCCGCTTCGAGGAGGCGGCGGCGCTGATGCGGCGCATGGCCGCTGAGGGCTTCAGCCTGGAGCGGCACAGCGACGGGCAGCACATCACCCATCCCGATGCGGGTGTGTTCGAGGCCTACGGGTTCATCAGCGAGGAGCCGCCGGTGCGCCAGCTCGATCTGATCCCGGGAACCTGAGCGGTTCCCCTGCCGTCAGCGGCGCAGGTAACCCACCACCCAGACGGCCACGAACCCCAGCGAGGAGAGCACCAGATAGATCAGGGCCCACTTCTGGAACGTGGCGATGTCCTGGCCGAACACCAGGCCGGACTGGGCATCACCGGCGGTGGAGAAGGCGAACAGGAGGCTCAGCACGGTGGTCGGGCGCGGACGCCTTCTCTAGCAGGCATGGCCAGGCTCCAGCCGGCTTGGCCGGGGGCGAGGATCGGGGACGATTGCCACGAGTCCCATGGCCGCCGCCCCGTTCCCGCGAACCCTGATGCTGCTGGGCAGCGGTGAACTGGGCAAGGAGGTGGCCATCGCCGCCCAGCGGCTGGGCTGCCGGGTCATCGCCGTCGACCGCTATGCCGGTGCTCCGGCGATGCAGGTGGCCGATCTGGCTGAGGTGATCACCATGTCCGACCCGGAGGCTCTCAAGACAGTCGTGAGGCGCCACCGCCCCGATCTGGTCATCCCGGAAATCGAGGCCCTGGCCGTGGATGCCCTGGCGGAGATCGAAGCGGAAGGGATCACGGTGATTCCCACGGCCCGGGCCACAGCCGTGACCATGAACCGCGACAGGATCCGGGACCTGGCCGCCGGCACGCTCGGCCTGCGCACGGCCCGCTTCGCCTACGCCGGGAGTGCCGAGGAGCTGGCCGCGGTGGCGGCTCCCCTGGGCTGGCCCGTGGTGGTCAAGCCGGTGATGAGCTCCTCCGGCAAGGGCCAGAGCGTGGTGCGCTCGGAGGACGGCCTGGCCGCCGCCTGGCAGGCGGCTCTGGACGGGGCCCGGGGCGCCGGCGCCCGGGTGATCGTGGAGGAGTTCCTGTCCTTCGAGCTGGAGATCACCCTGCTCACGGTCCGGCCCTGGTCCGGCCCCACCCTCTTCTGCCCGCCGATCGGCCATGTGCAGGAGCGCGGCGACTACCAGTGCAGCTGGCAGCCGGCCGCCCTCGGCGAAGCACAGCTGGCGTCCGCCCAGGCCATGGCCCTGGCCGTCACCGACGAGCTGGGGGGCGCCGGGCTGTTCGGGGTGGAGTTCTTCCTGTGCGGCGAGCCGGGCCGGGAGGAGGTGGTCTTCTCCGAGCTCTCCCCCCGTCCCCACGACACTGGCCTCGTCACCCTGATGGGGCAGAACCTGAGCGAATTCGAGCTGCATCTGCGGGCGGTGCTGGGCCTGCCGATCCCCGCCATCCGCTCCAGCTCTGCCGCCGCCAGCCGGGTGATTCTGGCGGATCAGACCCTCGACGCCGTTGCTTACACCGGAGTGGCCGAGGCCCTGACAGAACCTGACACCCAGGTGCTGCTGTTCGGCAAACCCAGTGCCCGCCCCAATCGCCGCATGGGGGTGGCCCTGGCCAGCGGGGTGGACGTGGCTGAGGCACGGGCACGGGCTGATCGTGCCGCCGGTCAGATCACAGTGGTGGCGCCAGGCTGAGCAGCGCGGCCCCTGGCCTTCAGCCGTGTTCGGTTATATGGTGCGCCGGTCAGGACTCCCCATGGCTCAGTCCCAGCGTCACCACAACCGACCAGCCACCGGCAAGGTCGACGCTGCCAATCAGGCTGAGCGCGCGGCAGCGACGGTCGTTGCCCTCAGCCGCCGCCAGGGCCAGGGGCGCAGCGAGCCCAGGCCCCTCGGTCTGCTGGGTCGTGCCCTGCGTCCAGCCGTTCTGGTGGCCTTCGCGAGCGGCATCGGCCTGGGCTATGGCCTGTCAGGCCCACTGCCACGGCTGATCGGTCCCGCCCTGGCGGCCCTGACCCATACGGCTCCGACACTGGGCAAGCTGGTGCCCGCGCTCCCCATCGCGCAGCACCGCATCTTGATCCTGGGCTCCGACCAGATCAGCGGCAGCACCGACGTGATGGTGGTCGTCGACATCCACGACGGCACCACCAAGCTCACCCAGGTGCCTCGGGACACGTTCATCGAATCGAGTCGCTTCGGTGTGCTCAAGGCCAACGCCCTCTACGCCTCCGGAGGGGTGGAGGCGGTCAAGGAGGAGCTCACGGCTCTGCTGGCCACCCCGGTGGACCGTTATCTGCTGGTGAATCTGGATGCGGTTCAGAACCTTGCCGAGGCCCTTGGGGGTGTCGAGGTGGATGTGCCCAAGCGCATGTACTACACCGACAGCCGCCAGGGGCTCTACATCGATCTCTACCCCGGCATACAGCTACTCAAGGGCAAGGACCTGGAGGGCTTCCTGCGCTTCCGCAACGACGAACTGGGAGACATTGGCCGGATGGAACGCCAGAAGCTGGTCTTCCGCGAAGTGTTCCGCAAACTGGCCCAGCCCAGCACCGTGACCCGTCTGCCGGAGCTGCTCCGGATCGCCGGCAACGACATCAGCACCGATCTCTCACCCCTGGAGCTGGGGAATCTGATCAGCAAGCTGGGTGGCACCAACCTCAGCACCGATCGGCTGGCAGGTCGCCTGTACTGGCACGACGACCTGAGCTACTGGATGCCGGATCTGAACACGAAGCATGCCGCCTCCGTGGAGGCTGAGCCCGGCGAACCGGAATCCAGCCCCTGAGGCTTCGGTGTCCGTTTCAGGGAGACCCCAGCTGAGCCGAGGTGATCCCCACCAAGGGCATGCCGGCGTCACCCCAACCGTTGGCAGGCAGCAGCTCGGGTGCGCCCGGGCCGGGTTGTACCGCGGCGCCGGCGGCGAAGCCTCCGTTGGTCCAGGCCAGCAGCAACCCACGAAGGGCACCTCCACCTTCGGCCAGGGGGGACCCCAGGTTGAAGTGATCGCCACCGCGCACCAGCACGAGACGATGGCCGCCCCCGCCACGGCTGGCCTCGCGGCGCATCGGCCGGATCGCTTCCGGATCCGGTGGCACCACCCAGTCGCGGGTGCCACTCACCAGCAGCACGCGGGCGTTCATGCCCTGTCCCGCACCTGTGTCGAAGAGCAGCGACATCGGCGGACTGACGGCCACACCCACCTTGACGCGGGGATCGGCCAGGGCCGCCTGATCGGCGGCACCGAGGAAGCTGCACTGCAGCACCCAGCTGAGGTTGCGCTCCGGGTCCAGCACCTCGTCGCAGCGCGTCTTGAGCTGGCTGTCGCTGGGCCTGGCTCCCGCCAGCTGCAGCACGGTGGTGGCCCCCCACGACTGGCCGAGCACCGCCACGAACGTGGTGTTCAACGTTGTGGGCAGGCCGGCGAGACCCGCCGCGGCCCCGTCAATCACGGCTGAGACATCCAGGGGCCGCAGACGCAGCTCATCCGCCCCCGGCGGAGGCACCTTGCCGGAGAGCATGGCCTGCTGCTGACCCTGATCACTGCCCGGGTGGTAGGGCAACAGCACCGTGTAGCCGTGGCTGGCCAGGTGGCTGGCCCAGCCCTCGAAGCTCTCCGGTGCATCCCAGAGCCCATGGGAGATCACCACCAGCCGGCCGCTCGCCCCTCTGGCGGGGCTGATCTGCACCACCTGCAGCGGCTTGGGCCGATGGGGGGCCGGCAGGGTGATCAGCTTTCGTTCCACCGTCAGAGGTCCGGGCTGACTGAGGGCCGGATCAACACTCGCCGGAGTTCGCCCAGCGATCAGTCGATCGGCCGGTTCCTGCTGATTGGCAAGCCGCCGGACCACGAACAGGGCCCGGCCCAGGTCCACCGAGGCGGTGGTGCCCGGCAGGGCCTTCATCCACGCTCAGCATGGTCAGGGGGCCCTGGGCGGCTGCCTTGTCCAGCGCCCTGGAGAGATCCCTGCTCTCAAGCTGGGCCGGCAGGCCATCGATGCCCCCCAGGGCGGAGACCAGGAGCAGCGCCTGGTTGAGCATGGGCGAACCTTCGGCCTCGTTCACCACCGCAGGCACCTGCAGCGGCAGCGGGGCATTGAACAGGCCCACCAGCCTGCGACCGATGAGCCCGTTGGTGGCCTGATCCAGTTCAGCCAGATCGCTGTTGCCGGTGAGCAGTCGATCGGTGTTGCTGAGCTCCTCGAGATTCACGCTGAAGCTGGTCTTGAGTAAGGGCAAGAGCAGCTCCACCCGCTCCAGCGCGCTGGCAGGACTTTGCAGGAACGGGACCGAACCCAACAGCCCGGCGAGGGTGAGCAACAGAGGAGCTGCCGGAGCGAAACGAAGCGCGCGCAAGTGATGGCACCCGAGGATCTCCATGATCTCTCCTCAGCGCCTGTCTGTGCTGCGGTCCGTCAGGACTCGATGGCCACAGGCGGATGCTGGGCGAGCACCTGTTTGAGATACCGGCCCGTGTGACTGGTGGGGTGCTCAGCCACCTGCTCCGGAGTGCCGGCCACCACGATTTCACCTCCCTTGTTGCCTCCTTCGGGCCCCAGGTCGATCAACCAGTCGGCACAGCGGATCACATCGAGGTTGTGCTCGATCACCACGATCGAATTGCCCTTGTCCACCAGGCGCTGCATCACGTCCATGAGTTTGTGAACGTCGTAGAAGCTCAGGCCCGTGGTGGGCTCATCGATCAGGTAGAGGGTCTTGCCGGTGGCGCGCTTGGAGAGCTCGGTGGCCAGCTTCACCCGCTGGGCCTCACCCCCGGAGAGGGTGGGGGCCGGCTGGCCGAGCTTGATGTAGCCCAGGCCCACATCCACCAGGGTGCGCAGACGGTCCGCGGCCTGGGGGATGGCCGAGAACACCTCGGCGGCCTGTTCCACCGTCATCTGCAGAACGTCGGCGATGGTGAAGCCCTTGTACGCCACCTGCAGGGTTTCGCGGTTGTAGCGGGCTCCCTTGCAGACATCGCACTGCACGTAGACGTCGGGGAGGAAGTTCATCTCGATCACGTTCACCCCCTGGCCGCTGCAGGCCTCGCAGCGCCCGCCCTTGACGTTGAAGCTGAACTGACCCACCTGATAGCCGCGGGCCTTGGCCTCCACGGTGGCGGCGAACACCTGGCGGATCGGATCGAAGGCGCCGGTGTAGGTGGCCGGGTTGGAGCGGGGGGTCCGGCCGATCGGGCTCTGGTCGATCACGATCACCTTGTCGACCGACTGGATGCCGCGCAACTCGTCGAGGCCGGAGGGGAAGGGGACCCGCAGGCCGAGTTTGTGCTCGAGAGCGGGATGCAACAGCTCGTTGATCAGGGTGCTCTTGCCACTGCCGCTCACCCCGGTGACGGCCACGAGTCGACCCAGGGGAAGATCGACATCGAGACCCTGGAGGTTGTTGCGGCGGCAGTTCACCAGGGTGAGTTTGCGGCTGCCGGCCGAGCGCCGCTCAGCCGGAGTGGGAATGGAGAGGCGGCCGCTGAGATAGGCGCCGGTGAGCGACTCCTCGGCCTCGAGCAGGTTCTGCAGAGACCCCTCGGCCACGATGTGCCCGCCGTGCACGCCGGCACCGGGTCCGATGTCGACGAGATGATCCGCGGCGCGGATCGTATCCTCGTCGTGTTCAACCACGATCAGGGTGTTGCCCAGATCCCGCAGCTTGAAGAGGGTGTTGAGCAGGCGGTCGTTGTCGCGCTGGTGCAGGCCGATGCTGGGCTCATCAAGCACGTAGAGTACGCCGGTGAGACCCGCCCCGATCTGGGTGGCCAGGCGGATGCGCTGGGCCTCACCTCCGGAGAGGGTCATGGCCGGCCGATCGAGGCTGAGGTAATCAAGGCCCACATCCAGCAGGAACTTGAGGCGCATGCGGATCTCCCGCAGCACGAGGTCGCCGATCTGAATCTGGCGCGGCGTGAGCAGAGGCTTGGCCCCCTGGGTCACCCCCATCAGGGCTTCGATCCGCTCGAGGGTATCGGCCACGCTCACGGCAGTGAGTTCATGGATGGCGTAGGGACCGACCCGCACCGCCAGAGCCTCGGGCCTCAGACGGAGCCCATGGCAGGTGCCACAGGGCACCATTTCGAGGTACTGCTCCAGCTTCTGGCGCACCGATTCACCGCTGGCGTCGCGCAGCTGGCGCTCCAGGATCGGCAGGATCCCCTCGAACGGCCGCAGGTACGCCTGGCTCTTGCGGTAGCGGCTGTCGGCCTGGATCGGGATCGGCTCCTCGCTGCCATGGAGCACCACCTGACGCTGCTCATCGGTGAGCTGATTCCAGGGCGTCTTGATCTCGAATCCGAAGGCCTCGCCCACGCTGTAGAGCAGGGAGAAGTAGTAGCTGTTGTCCTTCTCGCTCCAGGGCGCGATCGCCGCGTACACCGGCAGGGAAGGATCGGGCACCACCCGCTCCAGGGTGAACTGGCGCAGATGGCCGATGCCGTGGCAGTCGGGGCAGGCGCCATAGGGGCTGTTGAAGGAGAACAGCCTCGGGGAGAGCTCCTCCATCACGGCGCCATGCACCGGGCAGGCGAAATTTTCGGAATAGAGGCGTTCCCGCTCCACCCCCTCCGGCAGCTCCTCGCCGGCCTTGGGCACCACTTCCACCAGGGCCAGGCCATCGCCGCGCTTGAGGCAGGTGCGCAGGGAATCGGTGAGCCGCTCGTTGATCCCCTCCCGGGCCACCAGACGGTCCACCACCACTTCGATGTTGTGGGCGTGGTTCTTGTCGAGCTCGATGTTGTCGGAGAGCTCCCTCACCTCGCCGTTGATGCGCACCCGGGCGAATCCCTCGGCCACCAGGCCGGAGAGCAGCTTGGTGTGGGTGCCCTTCTTGCCCCGCACCACCGGTGCCAGCAACTGGTAGCGGGTGCCCTCCGGCAGGGTGGCGATCCGGTCGACCATCTCGTCGATGCTCTCCGGCCGGATCGAGCGGCTGCACTGGGGGCAGTGGGGCTCGCCGGCCCGGCCGAACAGCAGCCGCAGATAGTCCTGGATCTCGGTGACCGTGCCGACGGTGGAGCGGGGGTTGTGACTGGTGGACTTCTGGTCGATCGAGATGGCCGGCGACAGCCCTTCGATCGCGTCGACGTCGGGCTTGTCCACCTGGCCGAGAAACTGGCGCGCATAGGCGGAGAGGCTCTCCACGTAGCGGCGCTGACCCTCGGCGAAGATCGTGTCGAAGGCCAGGGAGCTCTTGCCGCTGCCGCTCACGCCGGTGAACACCACCAGCCTGTTGCGCGGCAGGGTGAGATCGATGTTGCGGAGATTGTGCTGCCGTGCTCCGCGCACCCGGATGACGTCCTCGAGGCTGCCGCCGTTGAGCACGGTGCTGGGATCAAGCCCAGGGGAAGCGGCCAGCCCGGACAGGGCCTCGGGGCCGCCTCCATTCGTGAGGGAGCTCTTGGATCCGGAGACGGATCTGGCGCGGGGCATTCAGCGACCCTGACAGCCTGGAGTCTACGGGCTGCACCTGCGGCTCAGGAGGCCCCCTGCTGCAGCAGGCTGGCCACATAGCTGCGGGTTTCACCGGAATCGCCTCCGGCGAGCTCGGCCAGTTCCCGCTCCCTCTCGCCGCTGTCCTGCAGAGCAGTCACCCCGGTCCGGGTGCGGCCCGCCTCCACCTGCTTGCTCACGCGGAAGTGGTGCTGGGCCATGGCGGCCACCAGGGGCTGGTGGGTGACA
The DNA here is from genome assembly GCF_034931165.1 of Synechococcus sp. BA-124 BA4. NCBI lineage: Bacteria > Bacillati > Cyanobacteriota > Cyanophyceae > Synechococcales > Synechococcaceae > Synechococcus > Synechococcus sp. BA-124 BA4. Next base: position 12,869 of record NZ_JAYGIA010000019.1, read on the forward strand.
CAGAACACCTGGCGGTGCTCGGCGAGGCGGCGCAACAGGGCAGCGATGGCCCCGCTGACCCTGCCGCTGACGCCGCTGTCGATTTCATCGAACAGCAGGGTGACGTGGGGATCGGCCGCCGCCAGGCAGGTTTTCAGAGCCAGCAGGAAGCGGCTCATCTCCCCGCCGGAGGCCACCTCCTGCAGGGGGGCCAGTGGCTGACCGGGGTTGGCCGAGAACAGGAATCCAATCGCATCGGCCCCCTCGTCACCGGGCGGGGCCGGTTCGATCGAGACCGAGAAGCGCACGTGGGCCAGCCCCAGGGGCCTCAGGGTGTCCATCAAGTGCCGCTCCAGGGCGGTGGCGGCGACACGGCGTCGCTGGCTGAGCCTTGCGCAGGCCTGATCACGCCGGAAGCGGCTGCTCTCCTCCCGCTGCTCCAACTGACGCAGCGAGGCCTCGACTCCGGTGGCATCGAACTGGCGGCGGAGATCATCCCGAAGGGCGATCAGGGCCCCGAGGTCCTGGCCATGGCGCCGCTCCAGGGCCCTGAGCTGGGCCATCCGCTCCTGCAGTCCCGAAAGGGTTTCAGGATCGCTCTCCAGGCCAGCGCCATAACGATCCAGCCCCGAGGCCAGCTCCTGCAGCAGCAGGACCGCCTCGGCACAGCGCTCCAGCCAGGGCTGCAGGCCCGCATCGAACCCCTCCAGATGCTGCAGCTCCTGCTCGATGGCGGCGAGGTGATCGAGCACCGACGGGGCACCCTCCAGACCCTCCACCAGCCGCCCGCTCACCGTCGTCACCCCCTCCTGCAAGCGGACCGCGTGGGCCAGCCGGTCCTGCTCCCCCTGCAGGTGCTGGCGCTCCTGGGGGTCGTCGAGCTGCGCCGCCTCCAGATCCTCCAGCAGCTGCAGTTGTCGTTGTCGATCGAACTGCTGACGCTCCTGCTCGGCTCTGGCGATGTCAAGGGCCGCCGCCGCATCCTTCCAGGCCCGCACGGCCGTGCGGGCCGCCAGCAGAGCCTCGGCGATCGGTTCCCCACCGAAGCGATCCAGCCAGCGCCGCTGTTGCCCCGGACGCCCCAGCTGCTGGGTCTGCCCCTGAACGGTGAGCTCCAGCAGCAGAGGGCGCAGCTCCAGCAACTGAGCGCGGTTGACGATCACTCCATTGATGCGGCCACGGCTGCTGATGCGGTCCTCCTGCTGGCGCCACTCCCGGCTGATGATCAGATCGGAGTCCAGCGGCTCGAGTTCCTGCTGGATCAGCCACGACCGCACCGGCTCCGAAAAGGAGAAACCGGCTTCGATGCTCGCCCGTTCACAGCCCGGGCGCAGCAGCCGCAGGCCCTCACCCCCCTGGGCCCCGCCGAGCAGGGCATCGAGGGCATCGAGGAGGAGAGATTTGCCCGCGCCGGTCTCCCCGGTGAGAACGGTGAACCCGGGCCTGAAACTGAGATCCAGAGCATCGATCAGGGCGATGTTCTCCAGACGCAGACCCGTGAGCACGCCGGCCTCCGGTGAGTGCCCAGACCGTAGCGGCGGTTGCTTTCGTTTAGAAGAGAAACAGTCGAACTCCTCCCTGATGGTCCTCTCGGATCAGGCCACGATCACCGGGGACACGATCGCCGAACGCACCAGCAGCGCCGAGGAACTCAGCGACTTCATCGAAGCCGCCGGTCTGCTGAGCTACGACCCGCAGACCATCTCGCGGATCTACTCCGGCCACCCCCGGCGCCTGCTGCGCCGTCTCTGGCAGACCCTGGTGCCCATCAGCCTGTTTCTGATCGGCGTGGGCTTCGACAAGTTGCTCGGGACGCTCAGCAACGAGAAACGGGCACGGGAGCGGGCACGGGAATGTGCCGAACTTCTGGCGGCCCTGGGACCCGCCTTCATCAAGGCCGGCCAGGCCCTCTCCACCCGGCCGGACATCATCCCGCCGGTGCTGCTGGAGGAACTGGCCCAGCTGCAGGACCAGCTGCCGGGCTTCGACAGCTCCCTGGCGATGGCCTGCATCGAGGAAGACCTGGGCGCACCGGTGAACAGCCTGTTCCGCCAGCTGGACCGGGAGCCCATCTCGGCGGCCTCCCTGGGCCAGGTGCACCGGGGGGTCCTGCTCAGCGGCGAGGCCGTGGCGGTGAAGGTGCAACGTCCCGGGCTGCGCGAGCAGATCACCCTCGACCTTTACATCGTGCGCCAGATCGCCTCCTGGCTGAACAGGAACGTGCGCCTGATCCGCAGTGATCTGGTGGCCCTGATCGATGAGCTCGGCAAGCGCGTCTTCGAGGAGATGGATTACCTCAACGAAGCCAGCAATGCCGAACATTTCGCACGCCTCCACCAGAACAATCCCAGGATTGCCGTGCCGCTCATCTACCGCGAAGTCACCAGCCGCCGGGTTCTCACGATGGAGTGGATCGACGGGGTGAAGCTCACCAACCTGGAGGCCGTGCGTGCCCTGGGCATCAACCCGGACGACATGGTGCAGGTGGGGGTGAACTGCAGTCTGCAACAGTTGCTGGAGCATGGCTTTTTCCATGCCGACCCCCACCCGGGCAACCTGCTGGCCCTCCCCGATGGCCGCTTGGCCTATCTCGACTTCGGCATGATGAGCGAAGTGAGCCGCGAATCGAGAACAGGCCTGATCCAGGCTGTCGTTCACCTGGTGAACCGCAACTTCAGCTCGCTCTCGCGTGATTTCGTCAATCTTGGATTCCTCGGGGAAGAGGTGAATCTCGAACCGATCGTTCCGGCCTTCGAGAATGTCTTCGGCCAGGCCCTGGAGATGGGTGTCAGCCGCATGGATTTCAAAGCCGTCACGGACGATCTCTCCGGAGTGATGTACAGGTTTCCGTTCCAGGTGCCGCCCTACTACGCCCTGATCATCCGCTCCCTGGTGACGCTGGAGGGCATCGCCCTGAGCGTGGACCCCGACTTCAAGATCCTCGGTGCCGCCTACCCCTACTTCGCCCGCCGGCTGATGGAGGATCCCGATCCGGCCCTGCGCAGCAGCCTGCGCGAGATGCTCTTCGACGGCGATGACTTCCGTTGGCAGCGGCTCGAGAATCTGATCAGCAGCGCCTCGCTTCAGGACCAGCTGGATCTGGAGGGACTGCTCGATCAGGTGATCGACTTCCTCTTCTCCCCCAAGGGCGGCCTGCTGCGCCAGCAGCTGGTGGATGCCCTGGTGGACAGGGTGGACGCGATCAGCTGGCAGGCCTTCCGCCGGCTGGGTCGGCGCCTGCCTCGCCGCCTGCAACCGCCTGGACTGCGCAGCCCTCTGCTCGAGAGCGAGGAGGACGCCCTGCTCAGCCTCGAGCCGGTGCAGCAACTGCTGACGATCCTGCGTGAGCTGCCCGGCTTCGAGCCTCGCTTGCTGCTGCGTCGGCTGCCCCGGCTGCTGGGGGAACCCGATCTGCGCCGCATGGGCGTGCAGCTGGCCCAGGGTCTGGCGGAGCGAAGCGTGGTGCGTCTTCTGCGCGACGTGCTGGTGGCCCCCGAGCTGCGCCAGAGCGCTGTTCTCAGTGCCACCGGCAGCTCTTAGAGTTGATTGATCACCAGGATTTCAGCTCTTGGCTCGTCCGCCCAAACTCCTGGCCGTCCTGCTGGGGCTCTCGCTGAGTGCGGCAGCGCCAGGACTGCCGGTTCATGCCGCCGAACAGGTGGTGTTCGTGAGCGGAGCCTTCCGGCGCTCGATTCCGGTGGCCGACCTGGAACACCTGGCCCAGACGGGTGAGGCCCGCGGGCTGCTGAGGGATGTGCTCCACTTCAGCCGGCAGGATCCGGCCTCGGTGTCCAAGCTGCTCAATCAACAACTTTCTCTGCCGCTGGTGCTCACCAGCCGGCTGCTCTCGACGCGGATCGGCGAAGCGCTGCTCCAGCGACTGGCGGGGATCTTCGCTCCCCTGAGGGCGCCGCAGAAGGGTGTCCAGGCCATCCGTGGCGCCCTGATCACCGGGCTGGCCAACGGCAACGGCAGCCTCACGGCCACCGGGTTCCTGCAGGCCTATCCGGCCCAGGAGCTGGCGGTGAACATTCCGGCCCTGCTGGGTGTCATCGGCAAGGCGAGCTCGATTTCCGATCTTGTGCGCTTCTTCTCCGAATCCCCCCTCGACGGGCTGCGCGGCGAGGGAGCCGTGAAGCCAGGCAGCGGCGATCAGTCCAAGACGGACTCCAAGATGGATGCCACGTCAGAGTCCTCCCCAGCGGCACCGGTACCGGCCCCCTGAGGCCCGACGCAAGCTTCCGGAACTGCTTGGGGACTTGGCGCGTAGATTCGTCTCAGCCTGACCGCCTGCCGACGTGCCCCTGCTTTCAGCTCTTCGGCGACTGGGCCAGCAGCCAACGATGCAGGACTGGCCGGGGCTGATCGAGGCGTACCGGCGCTGGCTGCCGGTGAGTGAGGCCACGCCGGTGATCACCCTGCGGGAAGGCGCGACTCCCCTGATCCCGGCGCCGGCCGTGGCGGCACGCCTGGGCCGCGGCATCAAGGTGTTTCTCAAATACGACGGCCTCAATCCCACCGGCAGCTTCAAGGACCGGGGGATGACCATGGCGGTGAGCAAGGCGCGGGAAGCCGGCGCCGAGGCGGTGATCTGCGCCAGCACCGGCAACACCAGTGCCGCCGCCGCAGCTTATGCCCGCCGCGGCGGCATGCGTGCCTTCGTCCTGATCCCTGATGGCTATGTGGCCCAGGGCAAGCTGGCCCAGGCCCTGGTGTACGGCGCTGAGGTGCTGGCGGTGAAGGGGAACTTCGATCGTGCCCTGGCCATCGTGCGCGAGGTGGCCGATGCCTACCCGGTCACACTGGTCAATTCCCTCAACCCCTACCGCCTGCAGGGGCAGAAGACCGCCGCCTTCGAAGTGGTGGATGCCCTCGGTGACGCCCCCGACTGGCTCTGCATCCCCATGGGCAACGCCGGCAACATCAGTGCCTACTGGATGGGCTTCCAGGAGTACCGGCAGGCCGGTCTCAGCCGGCGTCTTCCCCGGATGATGGGGTTCCAGGCCAGTGGATCCGCGCCGTTGGTGCTGGGTCACACGGTGGATCAACCCGACACGATCGCCACCGCGATCCGGATCGGCAATCCCGCCAACCGTGAGAAGGCCCTCGCCGTGCGTGAGCAGAGTGGAGGCAGCTTCCACGCCGTCACCGACCAGGACATTCTCGAGTCCTACCAATTGCTCGGTCGGGAGGAAGGCGTGTTCTGCGAACCAGCCAGCGCCGCCTCGGTGGCCGGTCTGCTGCAGCAGGCGGAGCAGGTGCCCGCCGGCGCCACGGTGGTCTGCGTGCTCACCGGCAATGGCCTGAAGGATCCCAACACCGCCATCGACAACTGCGATGGGGCCTTCCATGCCGGCCTGGCCCCTGAGGTGGATGTGGTGGCCAAGGTGATGGGCTTCTGAGCCCAGAACGCTGAACCCAGCAGTCCAAAAGCCCCAGGCCGGAGTTCCGGCCTGGGGCTTTTGGCTGGGGTGTCAGTGGGCAAAGCGTCCATGGGAAAAGGGGCCCCGGACTGGGGAGAACAGGGGCAGAGAGAGCACCCCCTGAGACGCCAGGGTTTTCCCCAGATCCGGGAAAGAGTGGAAAACCTTGAATTCGGTCGTCTTTCGAGCACGCATTCCTCAGCTCTGATTCAAAGAAATCCAGTCCTGAGCTGGAATAGAGACGTTTTCCTCTTTTTCCCCAGCCCCTACGACTACGGATTGAATTTCTTCTTTTTTCAATCAATCCAAAACCCGTGACCGATCGGGGAAAGGTCAGGGGGAATCGGGTTCGGGCCGGTTTGTTCTCGTTGCGCTTCTGACAGCGGTGTGGAAGCGTGGTGGGGCCCTTGGCGGGCCTGTCCTTTCCGGAGTTGTGTCGCGATGAAGCTGGTCTGCTCTCAGGCGGAACTGAGCGCCAGCCTTCAGCTGGTCAGCCGTGCCGTGGCTTCACGTCCCACCCACCCGGTGCTGGCCAACGTGCTGCTCACCGCCGATGCCGGCACTGGTCGGCTCAGCCTCACCGGCTTCGATCTCAGCCTCGGGATCCAGACCAGCCTGCCGGCGTCGGTGGAGAGCAGTGGCACCATCACCCTGCCCTCGCGCCTCTTCGGGGAAATCGTGGCGCGGCTGTCCAGCGACAGCCCGATCAGCCTGAGCTGTGAGGAAGGGCAGGAGCAGGTGGAGCTCACCAGCCGCTCCGGCAGCTACCAGATGCGCGGTCTCTCCGCCGAGGACTTTCCCGATCTGCCTCTCGTTCAGACCGGCACTCCCCTGCGCCTGCAACCGGAGGCCCTGGTGAAGGGGTTGCGGGCCACCCTGTTTGCCAGCAGCGGCGATGAGGCCAAGCAGTTGCTCACCGGCGTCCACCTGGGCCTGGCCGACCAGGATCTGGAATGTGCGGCCACGGACGGGCATCGCCTCTCGGTGCTCCGCCTCGAGAAGGCCTTCTCCGGCGCCGAGGACGGCAGCGAACCTTTCGCTGTCACGGTGCCGGCCCGCTCTCTGCGTGAACTGGAGCGGTTGCTCTCCGCCTGCAGCAGTGACGACCCGGTGAGCCTCTACTGCGATCGCGGGCAGGTGGTGTTCCTCTGGGCCGACCAGGTGCTCACCAGCCGCAGCCTCGATGGCACCTACCCCAACTACCGGCAGCTGATCCCCGATCGCTTCAGCCGAACCCTTGATCTGGATCGTCGCGGGTTCATCCAGGCCCTCGAGCGGGTGGCGGTGCTGGCCGACCAGCACAACAATGTCGTGAAGCTCAGCAGTGATCCTGGCAGCGGCCAGTTGCACATCAGTGCCGATGCTCAGGACGTGGGCAGCGGCTCCGAAGACCTGCCGGCGGTGATCAGCGGTGATCCGATCGAGATCGCCTTCAACGTCCGCTACCTGCTCGATGGGCTCAAGGCGATGACCCCCGAGCGGGTGGAGCTGTGCTGCAATGCCCCCACGACTCCGGCGGTGCTCACCTCCGCGCAGGATCCCACCTTCACCTACCTGGTGATGCCCGTTCAGATCCGCAGCTGAGGCCGTGACCCTCCCCGAGCAACTGCTGCTCAGCGACCTGCTCCGGCGCCGGGTGCGCTGCAGTCAGGGGATCGACCATGGTGCTGGTCTGCAGGGCTGGATGCACCCCCCCGTGCACCGTCTGCTGGGCTGGGTGAGCAAGCCTTCGGCCTTCGGGCCCCGCCGCCTGGTGTGGCGGCTCAATCAGCTGCGCGGGCTCACCGACCAGGAGGCTCTCGTGCAGGGAGATCCCGCGGACACCGACCCGGCCACCCTGGAGCGCTTGCCCACCCTCTTCGAAGCCGCCCTGCTCGGGCGCGGCAACCAACTGCTGGGTGTGATTGCCGACGCCAACGTGGAGTTGCGCAGCGGTCGCATCCTCGACTATCTGGTGGCCCGCAGCGATCCGCGTCTGCCCGGCAGCAGCCGTTGGCTGCTGTCGCCCGATCGCATCGTCGATCAGCAGCCCGGGCAGGTGATGACCACTCTGCAGGGCCTGGATGATCTGCCCCTGGCCCGCGCCAGCGTGCGTCAGGAGTTGCTGCGGCGCTCCCGCCGCTGGCGGGAGCAGTTCGAGGAGGTGGGGGGACGCTTCGAGGAGCGGCTGGAGGGTTGGCTGGAGGAGCCGCCCTGGCAGGAGCCTGATCCTCTCGACCCCGAAGTCCGCCCGGAGGACCGGCCCCTCAGTCGGCTTGACGAGCTGGAGGACTGGGATGACCCGGAGGGCTGGGGGGAACCCCTGCGCGAGGATTCGGCACCGCGACAGCGCCGGGCCGCGCGACACCGGTCACAGTCCCACGATGCCGATCCGCTCGAGCCCGACGATCCCTGGATCTGAACCCGACCTGCGGCCGGTCGCGGCCACGGGTTCGGCCACACTGGAGTCCTGATGAGTCCCCGCTGTGGTTGCCACACCCTCCTTCCCGGTCGCCGAGGCCCTGCGCCAGGAGGGCCTCAGCCAGGCCGACTACGACGAGATCTGCCGCCGCCTCGGCCGCGCCCCCAACCGCGCCGAGCTGGGCATGTTCGGGGTGATGTGGTCGGAGCACTGCTGTTACCGCAACTCCAGACCATTGCTTCAGGGCTTCCCCACCAGTGGGCCGCGCATTCTGGTGGGCCCCGGCGAGAATGCCGGTGTGGTGGACCTGGGTGAGGGCCAACGGCTCGCCTTCAAGATCGAGAGCCACAACCATCCCTCCGCCGTCGAGCCGTTCCAGGGGGCGGCCACCGGGGTGGGCGGCATTCTGCGCGACATCTTCACGATGGGGGCCCGGCCGATTGCCCTGCTCAACGCCCTGCGCTTCGGGCCGCTCGAGGACGAGCGCAACGTCGGCCTGATGGAGGGCGTGGTGGCCGGCATCGCCCACTACGGCAACTGTGTGGGGGTGCCCACGGTGGGGGGTGAGGTGGCTTTCGACCCCAGCTATTCCGGCAACCCCCTCGTGAACGCCATGGCCCTGGGGCTGATGGAAACCGAGGAGATCGTCTGCTCCGGGGCTGTGGGGGTGGGACATCCTGTGGTGTACGTGGGCAGCACCACCGGCCGCGACGGCATGGGCGGCGCCAGCTTTGCTTCTGCCGAGCTGAGTGCCGCATCACTGGATGACCGCCCGGCGGTGCAGGTGGGCGATCCCTTTCTGGAAAAGGGGCTGATCGAGGCCTGCCTGGAGGCGTTCCAGAGTGGCGATGTGCTTGCCGCCCAGGACATGGGGGCGGCTGGCCTCACCTGCAGCTGTTCGGAGATGGCCGCCAAAGGGGGTCTGGGCATCGAGCTCGATCTCGACCGGGTGCCGGCACGGGAGAGCGGCATGAGCGCCTACGACTTCCTGCTCAGCGAGTCGCAGGAGCGGATGCTGTTCGTGGTCAAACCCGGCCGGGAGGAGGCGCTGATGGAGCGCTTCACCCGCTGGGGCCTTCAGGCGGCTGTGGTGGGCCGTGTGCTGGCCGACAACGTGGTGCGGGTGCTTCAGGGAGGCCTGGTGGCGGCGGAGGTTCCCGCCAGCGCCCTCGCCGATGACACCCCGATCAACCACCACGAGCTGATCAGTGAGCCTCCGGCTGCCATCCAGGCCCACTGGCGCTGGAGCGAGACCGACCTTCCCGCCGCCACCGCCGAGGGCATCACACCGGCCGGCGGTCCTCTGGCGGGTGAGTCCCTGGGGTGGGGTGCCGTGCTGCTCCGCCTGCTCGATGACCCCACCATCGCCAGCAAACGCTGGGTCTATCGCCAGTACGACCACCAGGTGCAGGCCAACACGGTGATGCCTCCGGGCGGCGCCGATGCGGCCGTGGTGCGCCTGCGGCCCCAGCGGGGTGAGGGCGCCATGGAGGCCGCCAGGCGCGGCGTCGCTGCCACTGTCGACTGTCCCAACCGCTGGGTGGCCCTGGATCCGGAGCGGGGGGCGGCGGCGGCGGTGGCCGAAGCGGCCCGCAACCTCAGCTGCGTGGGGGCTGAACCCCTGGCGGTCACCGACAACCTCAACTTCCCTTCCCCGGAGACCCCCACCGGCTACTGGCAGCTGGCCATGGCCTGCCGCGGTCTGTCGGAGGCCTGCCGGGCACTGAACACTCCCGTCACCGGCGGCAACGTTTCGCTGTACAACGAAACCCGGCGGCCCGATGGCAGCCTGCAGCCGATCCATCCCACCCCCGTGGTGGGGATGGTGGGACTCGTGCACGACCTCGATCACGTCACGGGCCTGGCCTGGCAGGCTGAGGGTGCCCAGATCTGGCTGCTGGGGGTTCCCCTGGCGGACAGCGACGTCGATGGGCGGCTGGCTCTGGCCGCCTCCAGCTATCTGGAGAGTGTCCATGGTCTGGCCACGGGCCGGCCCCCGCTGACCGACCTGACGCTGGAGCGGGCGGTGCAGGGCCTGCTGCGCCAGGCGATCACGGCGGGCCTGGTGGCCTCCGCCCACGATCTCAGCGACGGTGGTCTCGCGGTGGCGGCCGCCGAAGCCTGCATCGCCTCAGGGTTCGGTGCCGTTCTGGAGCTTCCCGCCGATGCGGGCCGCCTGGATCGCCTGCTCTTCGCCGAAGGGGGTGCCCGGGTGCTGGTGTCGCTCCGACCTTCTCAGGAGCAGGCCTGGCAGGACCTGCTGGCGGCGCGGCAGGCTGATGGACCGCCAGTGCTGGCGACGCAGGTCGGTCGGGTGGCTGAAGCCGGCGCAGCCCTGATTATCGAGCAGAACGGCACCGTCCTCCTGTCTCTGCAGGTGGAGGAGCTGAGCGCAAGCTATGAGAACGCACTGCCGCGCCGACTGGCCGCGGCTGGCTGAGGCACAATGCAAAGGTAAAAGAAAGGTGAACGGGCCTGTGGCAAGCGCGCACCCCACGCCGGAACGGCCCGACCGGATGGAAGAGGCCTGTGGGGTCTTTGCCGTGTATGCCCCTGGCCAGCAGGTGGCCAACCTCACCTATTTCGGCCTCTACGCCCTGCAGCACCGGGGCCAGGAGTCGGCTGGCATCGCTGTATTCAACGGCGACAAGGTGCGGCTGCACAAGGACATGGGCCTGGTGAGCCAGGTGTTTGATCAGGACGTGCTCGAGCGCATGCCCGGTGATCTGGCTGTGGGCCACAACCGCTATTCCACCACCGGCAGCAGCCGGGTCTGCAATGCGCAGCCCGTGGTGCTGATGACCCGACTCGGCCCGTTCGCCCTGGCCCACAACGGCAACCTGGTCAATGTCGAGGATCTGCGCCAGTCGGTGCAGGCCAGTGAGATCCAGTTCACGTCCACCACCGACTCGGAGCTGATCGCCTTCGCTCTCCAGCACGCCGTCGATGGAGGACTGGGCTGGGAGGAGGCGATCCGTGATGCGGCGGGCCGCTGCCGCGGCGCCTTCAGCCTGGCGATCGGTACCCCCGATGGGCTGTTCGCCCTGCGCGACGGCCATGGGGTGCGCCCCCTGGTGTTCGGCCACCTCGGCGACAAGCACCAGGGCCAGTGGGTCGTGAGTAGTGAGACCTGCGGACTCGACATCATCGGTGCCGCCTACGACGGTGACGTGGGACCCGGTGAACTGATCCGCTTCAGTGCCGGGGACCCGCTGCCGGCCCGTCAGCGCTGGTGCGATGAGCCCACCAAGCTCTGCGTGTTCGAGATGATCTACTTCGCCCGGCCCGACAGTCGCTTCTTCGGCGAATCCCTCTACAGCTACCGCCACCGCATCGGTGAGGTGCTGGCTCGGGAAACGGCGGTGGAGGCCGACATCGTGATCGGCGTTCCCGATTCCGGCATTCCCGCCGCCATCGGGTTCTCCAAGGCCAGCGGCATTCCCTTCGCGGATGGCCTGATCAAGAACCGGTACGTGGGCCGCACCTTCATTCAACCCACCCAGGCGATGCGGGAGGCGGGCATCCGCGTCAAGCTCAACCCCCTGCCGGATGTGCTCTCCGGCAAACGTGTGGTGGTGATCGACGATTCGATCGTGCGGGGCACCACCAGCCGCAAGCTGGTGCTCGCTCTGCGTGAGGCCGGTGCCACCGAGGTGCACATGCGGATCAGTTCACCGCCCGTCACCCACCCCTGCTTCTACGGCATCGACACCGACAACCAGGATCAGCTGATTGCTGCTCGCCTCAATCTCCAGGAGATCACCGATCACCTCCAGGTTGATTCCCTGGCCTATCTCAGCCAGGAGGGCATGCTTGAAGCGGCCCACGACAACGCCTCTCACTTCTGCACCGCCTGCTTCGATGGCAACTACCCGATCGACATGGACGAGTCCGTGCGGTCCAGCAAGTTGATGCTCGAGCCCACGGGCCTGGCAGCCCGTGTCTGACTCGAGCTTCTCAGCTGAGCAAGGGCACCAGCTCCAGCACGGTTTCATCGGCTGAACAGGGCCAGAGCGGTTCGGCCGGGCCTTCCTCGGCCGTGCTGCGCTGCAGGTCGGACACCACCAGACGCGCGCTGCGACCCGAGGAGAACCTCAGGGCCACGATGGATGAGCGTCCTGCCTGAAGATCGGCCAGTTCATCCTCCCGCTGGCGGAAGCGCAGGCCGATCTGACCCAGGTCGCCACGCTCGCAGCGGCGCAGGCTCTCCACCTGAAGCCGCTTCAGCTGGCTGTGGCGGCTGACCAGCAGCACGTCGGTCCCCGGATCGACGCAGGCCGCCCCCACCACGCTTTCGCCTGGCAGCAGGCGCAACAGCATCGGACCCTGCGCGGCCTTGCCCATCAGCGGGAGGGTGTCGTCATTCACCGCCAGTCTGAGCAGGCGGCCAGTGGTGCTGGCCACCACCAGGTCCTGACCGTCCGTGCAGGGCACGACCCGGCGAAGCTGCACGCCGTCCCTGAGCTTCAGCACGGTGGCGGCCCGGCCGGAGAGTTCGCTGAACGCCTCGATCGGCAGCCGTTTGAAGCGGCCATCGCTGCTGAGCAGACCCAGGGTTCCCGTGGGCTTCTGCGGCAGGGGCAGCACCTCCACGATCGGATCGCCCAGCAGGCTCTCGGGCAGGAACTTCTCCAGGGAACCGGGCTGCTGGG